>CBEPPX010000331.1:0-3133 GCA_965511205.1 uncultured Ignavibacteriales bacterium
CCAAAAAATTGCTGGAACACAGCGCCCGTGTAACCCATTAAAGCGGAGATATTGAACTTCATCAAAAATAATATTCTCCCAAGATCTATCGGGTTAATAATAGTTAACGCTATCATAATTTTTTCCAGCGGGTATTCATCAAAATAATAAACAATAAAAAGCACGAGCCCATCATAAACCACAGCAAGAATAAGCCAGAGTAAAATTGAAAATCCTAATCCCTTAGCTTTATCATCCTGCAACACAGAAATTAGAAATGCGATGGCAGTAAAAATAAAAGTAAGCGCTGCTCCAACTATAAGCAATACAATTATTCCTTCAATCTGCTGGCTGATTTTACTAAACAATAAAAGAGGAAGCGATAATCCTATAATAAATCCTACAGAAAGCGGAAGAGAAGTTCCTAAATAAATTCCTGTAAATAACGATTTCCTGTCTATCGGCTGGCTTAGCATCATCTCAATAAATTCTCTTGAGTTATAAAAGTATATCGATCCGAAAATAAGTGATACAAGCGGGATAACGATAATAATTATATTCATTAAACTTATATAAGCTTTGTTTACATCGCCGCTAAAAGAGAAGAGTGAATAACCCACAGCAAAAAAGAAAATCGAATAAAGAAGAACCCACTTACTCCTGATGGTATTATGGATTTCATACTTTAATATTTTTCTAACTAATTTCATGATCCCTGGCTCATTAGTTCTGCAATAGCTCTTTCAAGTTTAGTTTCTCCTTTATGTTCTAATAATGAATCAATGGTTCCTTTAAACTTAATTTCACCTTCCAGTAAAAATATAATTTCATCAGCCAGTTCCTGTATTTCACTCATTATGTGTGATGTGAGGATAATTGTTTTCGCTTTTTCTTTTTCCTTCAATACCAGGTCTTTAAAATAACTGCTTGAAATCGGATCTAATCCTGCAGTAGGTTCATCGAGAATTAATATTTTAGGATTAAATGCAAAAGCGATCACCGCAGATACTTTTTGCTTTGTTCCACCAGAAAGACTTTTAAAAGGCTTATCCATTTCGGTGGATAATTTAAAAGAAGATAATATTTCATCTTCAAAATTTTCTACCGGCTCTCTTAAATCTTTTATTAATGATAGCAGCTCAGTAGCAGTAAGATTTTCAGGATAACGGGCAATCTGAGGCATGTAACCGATCTTGTTTCGGTAGAGATAATCACCATTGATTTTTGTCCCATCAACTTCAATAGATCCGGCAGTTGATTTAACAAGACCCAGGATAGTTTTGATGAGAGTGGTTTTACCTGAACTGTTTGGGCCAACAATAGCAGTTACCTTTCCTGAACCAATAGAGAGGTTTACATCATTCAGTGCAACTGTTTTACCGAATTGTTTTTTTAAATTTACAATCTCTATCAAATGATCTTCCTCATCCTCGGTTTTGGATCAGTAAGTGCTTCGGGTGTGATTGCAGGAATTATACTTTCTGCTACATTAAGGATACCAATGAATAAACTGTGCAGCAGAATTAATGATACCGGCTGATCCTGTATCATCATCGAAAACATAGTTACGGGGCGGAACGGAACATCACCGTAACCATCTTTATCCAAATCATAACCATTATAGTTTGACCAGTAATTTTTTTCGAACGTGTTAAAATTCTGGCGGCTGTTTGTTGCAACATCAAACGAGTTAGTAATAAAATTATTATTGTAGAAAATATTGCCCATCGAATTCGCCATCAGTTTAATTGCCCACCCGTTTTTTATAAAGTTGTTGTTTTCTATTGTAAGCCTGCTGCATCCTTCCATGTAAAGTCCTGTTGAGTTTTCACTAAAAATATTTTCCTCAATCCGGCTGTCGGAAATTTCCTTCAACAATATTCCGTAAGAAGCAGAACCCCAATTATTTATAAATTTATTATTCCTCATTAGCACGAACTTGGTGTACATAACGGCAACACCGGCACCATTATTTTCAAAAATGTTGTCTTCATATTTACAGGTATCGGAAAACATAAAGTGTAATCCGTAACGGAGATTATTTTTGCTGTAATTATTTCTGATTGTACCGTTTCTTACAAACTCAAAATATATACCATCCCTGTGGTCGGATATTGTATTATTTTCGATAGTTATGTTTTTACTATACCAGAGGTGAATACCGTTACCGGAATTTGTTTCTCTCTTCTTTTCACCTTTAATGTAGTTACCGGAAATAAAACAGTTTGCCGATTGCGCCAGATAGATTGCAAAGAAGTTATTTATTAATTTATTATTTGTTATTGAACAGTTCCAAACTTTTTCCAAACGTATTCCGGCATTTTCTTCCAGATAACTTATGCCTGAATTTGTAATTGTCAAACCCGAAATAGTAACACTATCAACCGTAACTGTAAAAACTTCACCATCGCCCTCGCCATCAATAACGGGATAATCTTCGCCGATTATTTTTACCATTTTATTAACAATTATATTCCCTTCAGCGTAATGCCCGGGTTTAATTAATATTACATCAAAATCCTCTGCTAATTCAATTGCTTTGCGGATAGTAGTTACTTTCCCCGTTTTAGACACAATAATTTCTTTAGCAAGGATGGACACAGTGGTAAGACTAAAAAAAAGATACAAATAACCGATGGAGATAATTAATTTTGCAAAAATACGTAAACGCATTTGTAATTTATTTTTTTGGTTATCTAAATTGAGAGATGAAGGTACTACATACTTCTTTGTTTAACAAGTTCAATAACCTCAACCCAGCTTATTTTTTCTCCCCCATTTTCTGAAATGAACTTTTGTGCTTGTTCTTCGCTATTAAAAGCCGTTACATTTAAACCCATAGGGCTTCTGAATTTATCATTTTTTACATAAGATGATTCCCGACAGTTAATAAACTTGCCTGGGTTATAAAAATCAGTTACCAATAATTTATTATTTGTATCGCCAAGGGTATTTTTTACTAAAGAAAATTCAACCAGGCATTCCATTGAATCGAATTTGTATATTTTACCTTTATCTGTAATAAGTTCAGCGCCGTATTTATTATCTGTGATAAGCATTCGGCAAAACTCACATTCATCTTGCCCGTAATTAATTGGTTCTGGTCCGCTGCCACAAGATTCAAGTGTAAGGATAATTAAAGAAACAAAAACTA
>CBEPPX010000332.1:0-3131 GCA_965511205.1 uncultured Ignavibacteriales bacterium
CGATACCAATAAACAAATAAATGGAAATACCATGGATATTTTTTATGATTTAATGCGGTTTTTTCATGTAATTAGTTTTGTTTTTATGTGTGTTCTTTTATTCAATCTTATTGTTGCTAATGAACGGATTCTACGAGGCATATCATTTAATTACGATGCGGACCGCCATATGGAATCCATAATTAAAAACGGTGTTAAGTGGTGTTATATATTCCAGGTAATTACACTTGTTACAGGCATATTATTGCTGATATTTGGTAGTATTGGAATAGACGCGTTATGGACAGATTGGATCGTTATTTCCAAAACAATTATTTTATTTGTTTTGATGGCTACAATCTCCTATGTACAATTTAAATTGCAACCTAAAATTGAATCATTTCTTACTGTTGTTACTACCGGTTCCGAAGTACCCGATGATCTTATTCTTAAATTAAAACCGTATCGAATCCTGCGTAAGTGGATAACTTCATTTTACCTTTTTTTGGTAATTGCAGCAATCGTTTTAGGAACACAGGTTTATGTTACGTTTAATCCCGTGCTTACAATTATTTTAATTGGATTAGCTGGATTGTTTTCACTAATTGCTGATAAAATACTTATCAGGTTTGGTTGGATTTAAGTATCAAATGGAATTACAAATGTCTTTACTTCTTTAACTCCATCAATATCTTTGATAAGATTATTAAACATTTTCGAAAGTTTTTTCTCAACAGATAAGGATGATTCAACGGTTATCAAAACTGATCCATCTTTGCATTTAACTGTAGCTTCGGGATACTTATCTACTATAGCTGAATAACCTTTAGCAGCTATTAGCATATCTTTTAACTTTTTTTGAGATTCGGGTGTAGTTTGAAAGCAGGAACGTTTAGCAAGATTAAATAACATATCAGCAGTATCATTTACTTCTAAACAATCAATATGCAAAACAATGTCATAAAGTTCGGCGCTTTTTGTATCTATTCCATAAAGGTACGTGCTCCATTTGCCTCTTTCTTCATCAATTTTAGTTAATATCTCACGAGCTTTTTCTTTTGAAACATTATCACGTTTCATCACAATATTAATTCTGTATTCCAGATTGGCAGTAATCCTTACCTTTAAAATATTTGGCAGTCCTTTAGTAAAATAATGCCCTGCAAAACCATGATAAATAATATTATCTTTTTGAATATGTTCAAGGAATGCCTCGCGAATAAAAGCCATGTATTTCTTTTTCCCATGTTTTAAACGATCTAAAACAGAAGGTGCATCCTGGATTGCATGAAAAATTTTTACTTCAGGAACATTGAAATCTTCTGAAGCTTTTAATAGTATTTCTCTGGAAATACATTCATACCCTAATTTTTCGGATAGTTTTTGGGCAATCTCCATCCCTCTGCTATAAGAACCCCTGGAAATTGTAATTATACCCATATTAACCTCTTAATTATTCGATTACCACTGTTCACTCTGTTTGGGCGGAACTGTTTGAATAAGCTCTGGCAGATGCAAGCATCTCTTCTAATTTTTTTTGAGATTCTGGTGTAGTCTGAAAACAAGGACGCTTAGCAACATCGTATAAAAAATCAACTGCATCTTCTACACCTAAACTATCAATTTGTAAAACAAGGTCATATAGTTCTGTGGCGTTTGTGTCTATTCCATACAAGTACATGCTCCATTTCCTTCTTTCCACATCAATTCTATATATATTCTTTCGCGCCTTTTCTTCAGAAATATTCTCTCGTTCCATTACAACCTTAATTCTATAATCTATATTGGCAATAATTCTTACCTTAAGAAAATTTGGGATTTCTCTCGTAAAAAAATGACCTGCAAATCCATCATACACAACATTATCTCTTTGTATATATTCAAGGAAGGCTTCACGAATAAAAGCAGTATATTTTCGTTTTCCATCTTTTACACGATCGAAAACAGACGGAGCATCTTGAATTGCGTGTAAAAGTTTTACTTCAGGTATATTAAAATCTTTTGATGCTTTTAAAAGTATTTCTCTTGAAATACATTCATACCCTAATTTTTCGGATAGTTTTTGAGCAATTTCCTTCCCTCTGCTATAAGAACCCCTTGAAATTGTAATTATTCCCATATGACCTCCTTATTTTTTATAGCTCTCTTTATCTTCAAAAGTAAATAAACGGATACAGGATGATGTTGAAAAAGAACTCAAATCCTTAGATTTAATATGAAATATTGCGTCTAGATTTGTCATTAGAAAGTTAATAATAAAGTGAAGATATTATAGAATAATAATAAGAAAAAATTTACCAATAGTCAGCAAAATTTCTAATTGTCATAGCATATTTAATTTTTCTATCCAAAATGTGTTTAGTAATTTTTTACATAAATGAGAACAAAAAAAATCAACCAATAGTATGAATCCTTGTTTTTCCTGCAGCTGCAATAGTTAATTACTAAACAACACTCTGATTACAAACTTCCTAATCTCTTTGATATTTTTTTAATTATTAACCAGATTTAAGTGTTAGAATATTTACATTATGATTAAGAGTAATCTTAGTATCATTTTCTCTCTTCTTTATAGACTTTTAAAAATTATGCTTCTGGACACAGGTGGTAGAGAAATAGTATTCAGAAAAGTCTTTTCTCCAAAGAAAATCAACAAAAAAACAGTTTATATATCTTCAACTATTTTTGGTCAAATAGTAGATTTTAGAATAGAGGGGAAATCCAAATCATTCCTGCATGATGCTTCAAAGTATTGTATCCAATAATCTATAAGGTATTTGGTTAATGTTAAGCAGCCAAAATAGAATTTCAATATTTTTTTTCTTAATAGTTCTTTTATTAATTTTAGTAATAGTAGTACCGCAGGCATTTGCTTCTGAAACCCTTGGCGCAGTAGAAACAAATACGCAACAGCCATGGTGGTTTTATCCTCTAATTCTGTTAGTACTTTCTTTTGTTCTTGGTGTGTTTGCAGTATTAGCAGGAGTTGGTGGCGGAGTTCTCTATGTACCCATTGTAAGCGGTTTTCTCCCCTTTCACCTTGATTTTGTAAGAGGGGCAGGATTGATTGTAGCTCTTGCCGGTGCGCTTGCTGCAGGACCCGGGTTACTTAGAATAGGTATGGCTAATCTTCGGCTCGCAATTCCAATGGC
>CBEPPX010000333.1:0-3128 GCA_965511205.1 uncultured Ignavibacteriales bacterium
AAGGGCAATCAAACCAAAGCTGGTAAACTGCTTGGCTTAACTGAAAGAAATTTGCGTTATAAATTGAAGAAGTACAACATTAAGAACTAATATATAATATTGGAGAAATAATGAAAACAATTCTTGCAGTTTTAATCAGTAAAAGAAAAGATGCTGCGGTGAACGTACAGAAAATACTAACGGGCTGGGGGTGTATAATTAAAACAAGGCTTGGAATACACGACGGTGTGCTCGAAAATTGTACGGATGAAGGAACACTTATACTTGAGCTAGTTGGGAGGGAAGAAGATAAGAGTGAACTAACCCGAAAACTATCACTATTAAAAGGGGTTACTGCAAAAAGAATTGACCTGCATGTTACCGAAGATTAATTCTATGGTTTGGGTTTTAGCCGGACTGCATTAAAACACGAATTCCAGTCCGGCTGAGAATACCTGGTTATTATAATTATAGAACGTATCATTTGAATTATTTTTTACATAATCCCAGTTAAGATCGCCATACAATCCTGGTATAATTCCACCAAGGCTTGCCTCGAGCTGCGCACCAAACCTAAGCTGGTCGTCTTCTCTGTTAAAATCAAAAGAGTTTCCCTGGATATCTGCAACTGGCAGGTTTGGAAAATATTTGTTTGCATAATTTGCATAACCGCTTAAAATTAATATCGATGACAGCATTTGCCTTATCTTTATTCCACCATTGAAACCTTCGTTGGAATATTGATCATAAAGAATTTCATCTTCGTAGTAATAATCTTCACCTATGTTAATGTACCTGTTGCCGCTAATTATATTTTTCCTATACTGTGCGTAAACACTTAATCCTGTATTATCTGATAAGGATTGTGCTAACTGAACAAACGAACTAACCTGCAAAGCATTATCGGCAAGAGATGAAGATTGGTAATTCTGCATATAATCTTTAAAATTTCCTTCAACACCTATAAGAAGCGAAGTTTTTGATGAAAAAAGTGATCTGTATTTTAAAAATGCTTTGTGCTCGTTGTAAGAAAAAACTTCGAGGTTTAAATAATTTATTCCGTTGTAAATGTAACCGGCTAAGATAAAATTATTATCAGCAGTATATTGTTTGTAGTTTGCATAAAGAGAAAGCTGGTTCCAATCGTAAACTGTATAGCCTTCGTCGTAACTACGCCAACTATAATTTGCTCCTATGTTTAGCGGGTTACCATCGCCAACAAAATATGTATTAACAATCCCGGCTTTATGTGTAACTGAAGATTTAAAAACATTTTCATTAAAGCGGGTAAGGTTTCCATCGTAATAAAAATTAAAGTTGTTGCTGCTCGATTCTATATCATAGCCTGCACCGAATGAAAAGCTGTTTAGAAAATCGCTAACAGCAAGATAATTATTATAAATATTATCATCATAGTAACCATCATAACCTGTGTAAAAACTAAACTGGGCTTTAACATTTTGTGGACTTAAAATAAAAATAAACAGCAGAACTATTGCTGAACGTTTTGCTAACATTTTAATACTATTTCCTTCCGCCATGATTTCCGCCTTCTTTTCCTTTTTGTTTTCTCTTTCTCATTTTTTCAAAACTCATACCTTCAGCCCTGTTATCACAAATTCCATCTCCATCTTTATCAATAAATACATCTTTCTTCTTTTTTGATTTATCAAAGGAAGGCATTATCTGGTCATCATTTTTTTCAATTTTTTTATCATCATCTTTAGCTGAACCTTTAGAGCTATCGCTTTGTGCATAAATGCTAAAACTAAAAACTGCAACTAAAAACAATATAATTAAGAATAATTTTTTCATTTTTCTATCCTTTCAATTAGTACTTTGCTCAAACTGAATGCCAAAGAAATGAGACTACTTTCCTTTCAAAAATGCTCAAAATATATTTTTTTCACTACTATTTTTTAAATATCACGACCTTATAGTCGAACCCTTCGACTTAAGGGACGAGAAATTTATAGAAGCCACATAAAATATGGATCTAATTTATTGATGGATACTGGAGTGGGTTATTTGACGGGAAGTTGAATAGTAAAACATGTACCGGGATTTTTCATACTGCCAATACCAGATGGACTATGAACCTTAATCGTTCCTCCATGGCGCTCTATAACTTGCTTTACAACTGATAAGCCTAATCCTGATCCATCTGTTGATATTTTTTTGGCATTTGATGAACGATAAAAATCATTAAATATTTTAGACAGGTCTTCTTTTGGAATTCCAATTCCGTCATCACAGATTTCCAGAATCTGGCTGCCATTTTTATTTTTTAATGTTAGAACAACTTTTCCTTCATCGATTCCATATTTAATCGAGTTGCCCACCAGGTTAGATATTGCAAGGTTTAATAAAAATTTATCGCCGCGTATTTTTTCTTTTTTAGTTCTTTCATCGTTAAAATTTAAACTGATTAGCATTGCTTCTGCTGTAACTTTTCTGTTCCTTAATATGGCTGCTACAAGTCCTGCAAGATTAACATCTTCTTCATCAAATTCATCATACAATTTTAACTTGGATACATTTAACACATCATTGATCATTCCAATTCCCTCATCGGAACGATACTTTGCCCTTATAATTTTTTCTTCTACTTCCTCGTTAATTGGTCCAAGGAACTTCTGTAAAATCAGGTCTAAGTAAGATGAAATAGCTGCCAGTGGAGTTTTTAATTCGTGTACAATTCCCATTATATATTTTTGCTTCTCTTTTTCTGCAGCATTAATCTTAATAAGTGAATCGTAAAGATCGCGTTCTCTTTTATAGAGTTGTTTTGCTATTCCGTTTGCAAGGTAAACACTTATAAGAATTGTAAACCCGAAAGCGAGCATGTAGGAAATAACAAAATAAAGATTTTCGCTCAACTCAACCCCTAGTAAACCAATAATATGATGATGTGGAATTATTCCGAAATACTCCAGCATTATCATTCCGCATAGGAGTAGGTAACTAACCAAAGCCATCAAATACACAGCAAAGCCTGGAAGGATTAAGCTTCCTATTATCATATGGAATACAAAAAACATGTAAAGAGGTGATTCGATTCCACCTGTAAAATAGACTAATAGTAATAGGGCGATAAGATCCAGCACCATCTGAATAAGTGAAAAGTGCAGTGGATTAATTGTGCCTGG
>CBEPPX010000334.1:0-3120 GCA_965511205.1 uncultured Ignavibacteriales bacterium
CTTCAGTTCCGCTGTAACTTTTTTGTGCCAGCAACGCTGCAAAGACTCCACTCTGAACTGCCATTGGATCTACAGTGTTTTTCATCATAGTTAATTTACCTGCAGTTGGGCAGCCGATTGTATGATTGTGGCTTCCGCTTATACCGATTGCATTTACCATTTGGTCTTCTGTTAATCCTAACATTTTTCCTGCAACAATCGGAGAAACAAACTGTGTTAATGTTGCGTGATGCCATTTGCGTTCACGAACTCCCGGAGTAGCAAACAAACATAACCTTTGCTCAAACTCGTAAGCAAGGACGATTGCTGTAATTACTTCCTTCATCGAAGCACCAACCATTTCACCTACTGAAAGCGCTGCAGGAATTAAATCTGATGGATGCGATGGATCTTCTTTCCAGTATATATCATTAAAATCAAGTGCACGAATCATTAAAGAATTAATGAGAGTTGTGTTTACTGCAGGAAGTTTATCACCAAAACCGATTACTGTAGCTTCACCTTTGCCACCCATCTCTTTATAAATATCTCTTAAGATGTTTACATCTTTTGTATGATAGCCACCATAAGCACAGCCGATTGAATCATACAAATATCTTTTTACTTCATTAACGACTTCTTTTGGTAAGTCTTGGTATTTAAGTTTAATTGCAAATTCTGATATTTGGCGCGAGATTGATTTTTTCATATTTAATCCTTAATGAGGATATAATGGAACACTGATCTAACTGATCGAACGGATTTAAACTGATTTTTTGTAAATGTTTTCAAATATCTTTCTTTTAAACTGTGGATTCTTACCAAAATTTATTAATAATCCGACTTCAATTTCAGTTGCTCTTAGATAATTTAGTAACTGTGCTTCATGTTCTTCTACTAATCCTTCAGCTGCTTTTAATTCAATGATAACTTTATTTTCAACTATTATATCTGCAAAATATTCACCTATATTGTGTCCTTTAAATGAAACTGAAATCGGTTTCTGTTTTTCACAATCCAATCCTAGAGATTTTAACTCAATCATTAAAGCATTTTCATAAACTTTTTCCAGAAAACCATAACCGAGTTCATTATAAACATTATAATATGCTTTTATAATTTTCTCTGTTAAATCCTGATGAAGATATTTCAAATAATCTGTTCCAATCTGTTTAATCTGTTTAATCAGTGTTCTATTAAGTGAGAGTCTTCTTTACCCAATTCTCCAAGCCACCAACAACAATAAGCTCCTGTGCGGCTTCACCAACAGTATCGATTGAATAATTTTTATCATTATAAGTGATCAGAGAATTTTCAAAATTTATTTTTACTTTTTTATTTGATTGAACTGTTAGTTTATCAGTCCCAAATTCTTCTTTAAGATCAGAAGTGAGTTCAGGGCAATCAATAATCAAAAAACCATTATTGATTGCATTGCGTTTGTAAGTCTCGCTAAACGAACCTGCAATTACACAAGAAATTCCTTTATACTTTAATGAAGTTGCAGCTTGTTCTCTTGAACTTCCAGTTCCAAAATTAAATCCTCCTGCAACTACATTACCTTTATTTGCAATATTAACAAACTCAGGATCATAGTTTTCCATAACAACTTCTGCTTGTTGTTCAGCAGTAAAGTCATCAATGTAGGTGTACTTACCGGGATAAATACCATCTGTATTAAGATTATCCTGGTAGCAAAAAAGCAAATCTCCTTCGATTGCTTTTGGAAATCCATTTAATATTTTAATACCGGTTTTTTTCGTTTGCGGTTTTATATTTGCTTTAATCTCGGCATAGATGTTAAGGTGCTCGGTCTTTGTTTCAAAATCTATCTTACCGGAAATTGCAGAAGCGGCAACAACGGCGGGCGATGCAAGATATGCAAATGCACTGGGCGAGCCCATTCTTCCTTTGAAGTTTCTGTTTGTTGCAGAGATACCAACTTCGCCATCTTCAAGTAATCCTACTCCCAAACCAATACACGGTCCGCAACCCGGTGGAAGGGGTTTTGCGCCTGATTCAATTAGAGTCTGCCAATAACCTAACTTTTCACTTTCCTGCTGTACTTCGCTTGATGCGGCAGCAATATAAAACTCAACTCCATCAGCTACCGTCTTATCTTTCACAACTGCAGCGGCTTCTTTTAAATCCTGCAACCTACTGTTTACACAAGAAACAAGATAAGCTTTGTTAATTTTTATATTCTGCTTCTTCAATTCGGAAATTGGGTTCATCACTTTAACTGAGTTTGGTCCTGCTGCATAAGGTTCGATTGATGATAAATCAATTCTAATCTCTTTGCTGTAAAAAGCGTTTTTATCTGCTTGAGGAAGATTAGATTTTAACCCGGAAATTTTGCTTTCATTAATTCTTGGATGACTACCTTTTCCACCTGCCTTGCCGGCAGGCAGGTCTTCATCTGATGGAACACCTTCTAATCCTCTTTTCAAAATAAATTCATTTCTCTTCTTCAGCCATCCTATTGTGATCTCATCAACTGGGAAGACGCCCGCAAGAGCTCCCCACTCAGTGGTCATGTTCGCAATGGTTAATCTTTCTTCTACAGATAAATTCTTTACACCTTCACCTACAAATTCTAATGCGTGATTTAAAACTTCATCCTTGTTAAAGTGTCCGCAAAGAGCAATAATAACATCTTTTCCTGTTACGCCGTTTTTTAATTTTCCTTGAAGTTCAACTTTTGCAATTGGAGGAACTTTCCACCAGGTTCTCCCGGTTGCCCATATTGCGGCGGCATCAGTTCTAACTATTGGAGTTCCTAAACATCCCAATCCGCCATACATATTTGAGTGGCTATCGGAAGCAACTGCCATTGTTCCCGGAAAAGCATATCCTTCTTCACACATTATTTGATGCCCAATGCCTCTTCCTGCAGGATAGAAATCTGCGCCCATTGTCTTAGAGAATTCTTCTATCTTCCTGTACTTCTCCAAATTCTTTTCACTTTTATCTTGCACGTTATGATCAAGTGTGTGAACAACTTGCCGTGGATTAAAAAGTTTTGTTGCTCCGATTGATTTGAATTTAGGAATCACTGCGCCGGTATTATCGTGCGTCATCACATAAGCTGGTTGAAACATAATATAGTCACCAGAATGAACTTCGTGATCAGGTGATAAT
>CBEPPX010000335.1:0-3101 GCA_965511205.1 uncultured Ignavibacteriales bacterium
AGCCAACTGAAGTGAAAAGTATTTCTTGCATTTATTACATTTGAATTCATAGGTAGGCATTTTCTTACCTCCTTAATTTATAACTATTGTTTATAGAAATACTACTTCATCAACACCATCTTCTTAGTTTCAACAAAACCTCCTGCTTGAAGTCTGTAGAAGTAGATACCGCTTGGTAAATCTTCTGCATACCAAGTTATCTCGTAATTCAGATAATAGTTTAAACCATAGTACCTTGGTGAAATGTGAAGTACTTTTGGCTGCTGTGCTGATACAGGAAGCTGTATTAAAAGCAAAGCGGTAAAAAAGTATAATGAAATAAGTTTGATTCGCATTTCTTCTCCTCTGAATTATTTTTTATTAGAAATACATTTTGTTGAATTTGAATATGTGCCAAAGTTTGAGACCGCGTGTTCCAGGGTGCTTCCAAATTTAGTAAACACTTCTTCATAATTACTCTCTAAAAATGTTGTTTTTACGGTTCCCACATTATATTCCGTGCTGTAATCAAATAAATATTGTTCTACCGGGCCGCTTAGGAAAGAATGTATGTCTAACATTTTCACAGGAGTTTCACACGAAAAATCAAGTAATTTAAAATCTAAAGTTTTAATTTCAGTGGATGGTTGAGTTTTGAAATAAACTTTTAAATTTTTAAGATCGCAAACATAAGACCATTGTGTTCCACTCCAGCTAAACTTTTTAAGCATTTCAAATCCGTAATCAATTGCCGATGATTCAGATGGGTTAAATTTTTTAGTCATTTTTGCTCCATAATTAAAAATCGGCATCTGATCGTTATCCAAATCAATTTTTTTCGTTCCACCAAAATCTTCGTATTCACTGATCAAGTCTAACTCTTTGGCATACGCAGTATTTGCGAGTACCGGTATGGGCAGATCATCGCCCTTGTAAACCACAACCTCTTCATTCAAAAATTCAATCACTGCAGCATTGCCATTTCGATCAGTGGTGAAGAAATGCCAGCTCCATCCTTCTATAGTAAGGTTCTTCGCGCTCTGAACTACTTGCTCAATTGATTCAAAACTATCCAGAACATACTGCATCCATAAGCACATAAAAATCTTTGGCTTGGAGTCATCAACAGGCCAGCTGGTTCCGGCAAGAGACATTTCTACTATAAACAGACCTGCCTCGTTCATACCGCCATCTGGAAAATCCCTACAAAATCTATTGAAAGTAACAGAACCATATTTAGATGTCCAATTCATTTGAGGATTTGGAACATCCTGATTATAAGCTAATTCAGTCCACGATCTGCACTGTTTTTGCAAGCCTCTTTTGTTAATAAAAACAACGCCATGAGCATGTTTGCCTTTATCAAGGTTGTGCCCAGCAATCAATATTGAATCACGTTTTAACATAAATGATGAACAGGAATGGGAATACCCGGACGAATCTTCACCAAATTTATCTGAAGATATGTCAGCTGCAGTTAATTCTGGATCAATTAAATCGGAATTATTTTTAGTTTTCTCTTGGGCAGATAGAAATGTTACAAATAGAAATATTTCCAGTATTACAATAATACTTTTGCAATTTTTTTTCATAATATTTTCACTTTATTGCAATTTATTAGTTCCGTACTACAATCAATTATCATCAAGAATAAATGTTACAATAGATTTACCGGATTTTATTATTAATGAAGCAAAATCATTTTTTTTGTTTCGGAATGGTTGTCAGTAAGTAATTTGTAAAAGTAGATTCCAGTGCTTAGCATTAACCCGGCATCATTTTTTCCATTCCATTTTATTGATTTATATCCTGAATTTTGGAATTCATCAACAAGAGTATTTACGACCTTACCCTGTATGTTAAAAACTCTAATTAAAACTTCACTTCCATCAGGAATAAAGTAATCTATTGTAGTAGATGGATTAAAAGGATTAGGGTAATTTTGATATAATTTGTAACTATTTAACCCTTCATTTGAATTATTTATTACAGAATTAACATTGATCGGTATAAAATCTATTGAATTAGAACCATAATTTGGCACAGCTAAAATATTGTCCCTGGTATTATATCCTAAACCGGCAGGTTCACTGTGCCCGGATGAAATTATTTCAGGTGGGTTAAAGTCTTTATCATACTTGTATATGTTTTCAGTACCATAATGCGATGATACATAAACATTACCAAACTGATCTTTAGTAATACCATCAAAAAATCCAAAATTAGTATTTACAACATTTGTTACCGTAGAATCTGATAAACTTACTGCCTGAATTGGGGCATTAGGAGCCCAGGCTACCACTAAAAGGCGGTTATTTTCTTCATCAAAAATACAATCCTGCGGGTATTGGGGTAAACCGGAATTGACAAATGTTGTGTGTGTTTGAGTTGATATGTTAATTTTATAGATTCTGCGATAAGTTCCGTCAACTACATATAAATTTCCTGACGTATCAGTTGTAATCCCGTCAATTTGCCCAGCCCCAGGAATTGGAACATGAAAAACTTCTGTTTTATTTGTAAGGTCGAAACCCTGTACACCATTGTTTGAAGAAACATAAATTGTATTTTCGGAAATATGGGATCCTAAAAGATTGGAAAATCCAATTTTGAATGTATCCTGAATTCCAGCATTGTCAACGCTAATAATTTTTCCATTTCCATTACACGTGACTAAATACCGGTTATGTAGTTCATCAAAAAGAACACTTTCAGGATTACTTAGTAAATTTTGTGAAGTTATTTTGAAAGGAAAGAGAATTATTATTATGAGTATAGAGTATCTCAGATCACAAAGAACAGTAGCTATTTTTTTCATTTTATTCCCTGTTTAAAATCGAAAAAATGTTATTTGTCTATCGTTATTTAACTATTACGCTTTCATATATCAAAACTCAAAAAATCCCAATTTCAAGAGGATTGAATGAACTTATTTCATCTTATGATGAATACTGGAAGTAGAGTACGACATACCATAATGGTTTATACTATACTCTATACCTTGGGGGAAGCACAACATTCCGGAAGAAAATAAGAGTAACGTTATCCTATACGTTTCTCCTAAGGTGTAGATAAATATCTGAAATGTAAATTGGGATAATAATCTTTGAGAGTCAAGAAAA
>CBEPPX010000336.1:0-3100 GCA_965511205.1 uncultured Ignavibacteriales bacterium
ATTAAATAAAAAATTAGGACTTGAACAATGATTCTTAATGAAGATATTTTAAAGAGAGTAATACCAAATAAATTTAAATTTATTGCAATTTTATTCATCATATCTATTAATGGAATTGGTTTTGCACAATCTACCAGAGGATTGATTAATGATGGAGTGGATTATTATGATGATACTAAATTTTCTGAAGCGGAAGTGAATTTTAAAAAAGGAGCTGAGCAATCGCCCGAAAGTTATGAAGCTAAATTTAATTTAGGAGATGCTTATTATAAGCAAGAAAGATACGATGAAGCTATCAAATCATTTCAATCTGCATTTGCGAATACAAAAACAGATGAAGAGAGAGCGAAGATACATTACAACGTTGGTAACTCGTTGTTAAAATCGCAAAAGCTGGATGAAAGTATAGAAGCATATAAAGAATCGTTAAAACTAAATCCAAATGATCAGGAGGCAAAGTACAATCTTTCCTACGCTCTTAACATGAAGAACAACCAGCAGCAGGATCAGCAGAACAAAGATCAGCAGCAGGATCAAAATAAAAATGATGATCAGAAGAACGATGACCAAAACAAGGATCAAAAGGATAAAGAACAGGAAAATAAAGACCAGCAACAGCAACAGCAGGAGCAGCAAAACGAGGAAAGCAAACAGGATAATACAAAACAGCAGCAGCAAGAACAAAAAATTTCAAAAGAGGAAGCTGAAAGAATCCTGGAAGCTTTAAAGGATAATGAGAAAGATCTTCAAAAAGAATTAAGAAAAATTAAAGGTCAAAGAGTTAAAACCGAAAAGGATTGGTAGGAAATGTCAAAAGTCAAAAGGAAACAATAATTTTATAATATTGAAAATGCTTTCTACTTCTTTGAAAATATTTATTGTTTTATTTTTATTTCTGCAGCCAATTTTGTTTGCGCAGGAGTTTAATGTTTCGGTAAATGAAACAACTGTTGCAGATAATGAACGTTTCCAGGTTTCGTTTGTTTTTTCAGGCAAAAGCATTAATAACCTTAAGAATTTTAAGGCACCTTCTTTTTCAAACTTCCTTTTGCTATCCGGTCCTAATCAATCTACTAGCATCCAGATAATTAATGGAGCACAAACTGCTTCTTTAACTTATTCATATATACTTCAACCTGAAAAAGTAGGAACTTACTCAATTGGTAAAGCAAGTATAGAGCAGGATGGGCAGATTTTTGAAACGAAACCGTTGAAGATGCAGGTTGTTAAAGGCAGTGCAAAACCTAAGCAGAATAACACTGAACAAAATATTTCAAATGAAGAAATTGCAAAAAATTTATATATAAGAGCCATTGTTGATAAAAATAAAGTTTACAAGGGAGAGCAGGTAACCGTTGTTTATAAACTGTTTACCCGTTTAACAATCGCTTCGCAAATGTCTATAAGTAAACTGCCGCAATACCAGGGCTTTTGGGCCGAAGAGCTTGAAACTGCGAGCAACATAACTTTTAATACCGAGGTAGTGAATGGAAAGCAATTTAGGGTTGGTGTTTTAAAAAAGGTAGCGCTTTTTCCTTCTCAAACTGGTAAGCTGGAAGTTACACCGTTTGAGTTAACCGTTCCTGTACAAATACAACGTAAAAAAAGCAGGAATATTTTTGATGATTTTTTTGGTGATCCGTTCGGAAGGGGAGAGACAGTAGAATATAGTGCAATCTCAAACACAGTTAAGGTTGATGTAGTTCCTCTTCCCATAGAAGGTAAACCAGAAAATTTTCATGGGGCTGTAGGTGATTTTAAAATGGAAGCCACAATAAATAAAACTACTACCAAAACCAATGAGCCGCTTACACTAAATGTTTCTATTTCCGGCACTGGTAATTTTGAACTGCTTGAAATGCCGGGGATCAATCTTCCAAACGGGTTTGAAAAATACGAACCGAAAGTAACTGAAAATGTAAAAAATACAGGGAAGATCAGAGGAACCAAAACAGGTGAATATCTTTTTGTACCGAGGGTAGTTGGTATTCGTGAAATTCCACCGATTGAATTTTCCTATTTCGATCCCGTAAAGAATAAATATATAACTCTTAAATCAGAACCTTTCACCCTTAATATAGAACAGGGTGATAGAATTGTTAATACAGAAGTTGTTGGCAAGGAAGATTTACAACAGTTGGGCAGCGATATAAGATTTATTAAAACATCTTCAAGCGGAATTGAGAAAAGAAGTGAGCAGATAATAAACACAACTGGTTTCTGGATTGCGGGTGCAGCGCCTCTATTTTTATTGGCCGTTCTAATTGGATGGAAAAGAAGAAGCAATAAATTAGCAGGCAACATTACGCTGCTACGCTATCATAAAGCTCAAAAAGTTGCAAAGAATAGGTTGAAGCAAGCTGGAAAACTCATGCAGGAAAAGAATCATAAGGCATTTTACACAGAACTTTCACTAGCTCTTTTTGGATACCTGGAAGATAAACTTCACATTCCCAAAGCTGAATTTACGGTTGAACGGGCTGCAGAAGATTTAAAAATGAAAGGAGTTCAGAAAGGATTAATAACCGATCTTAAAAGCAGTGCGGAAAAATGCGAATATGTTCGGTTTGCTCCCAGAGCTGAAGAATCTTCTGCAATGAAGGAAATGTATGATGAACTTGCTGAAGTTATAATCAGTTTAGAGAAAAGTATTGGGGTAAATAAAAATGTTTAACAATTTCTTCTCTTCTCTTGTTAATCGATTTAATACTATAGCTTTCTTTTTTATACTTTCAGCAGGAATTACTTCTGCATACCAGGTTGATGAGCACATGCAGAAGGGAGCAGATTATTACAGGAATGGTGATTACGATAAAGCAATTGAAACTTATGAGAAAATAATGAATGATGGTTACGAAGGAACCGCTCTCTATTACAATTTTGCTAATTCCTATTACAGGATTGGTAAACTTGGCTATGCAATTCTTAATTACGAACGAGCGCTTAAATTTTCTCCTAATGATGAAGACGTAAATCACAATTTAGCGTTTGCAAATTTAAGTACAATCGATAGAATTCAACCACTGCCAAAATTTTTCATATTTGATATTTGGGAAGCTGTTCTCGGTATGCTCACTATTAATGGTTGGAGTTACGTAGT
>CBEPPX010000337.1:0-3094 GCA_965511205.1 uncultured Ignavibacteriales bacterium
CAGATAATATGGATGAAGCAAACCAGGTAAGAGCTGAAATATATTTTAACACAAAGAATAAGGAAGTCTACATTACTTTTGAGCCGCCGTTTTATAAAGTAAAAGCCGGCGATTTTACTTCACATTCAGAAGCTAATGATTTTAAGTTTAAGTTAAACCAGCTTGGTTATCCTGAAGCAAGAGTTATACAGGAAACAGTGAATATATTTGAGTGATGAAAAAACTTCTCTATAATCCTTCTCAGGTAGTTACCGTTAACACTAATGGTAAAAATATTAAAAGAGGGAAAGAACTATCCGAGGTAGAATGTCTTACGGAACATTCTATTATTCTTGAAGATGATTTAATAAAGGATATTATCCCAACAAACTCCGTTTCAAAAAACAACTTTGAGATGATTATCGATTTGAGTGAGAAAGTTGTACTACCCGGATTAATTGAATGCCACACTCACACTGCATTTACAGGCTCACGCGCCGATGAGTTCAGGCAGAAGCTTGCAGGAGTTGATTATGAAGAGATTGCTGCATCAGGAGGCGGAATCAACACTACTGTTAAAGCAGTAAGAAGTGCAAGCTTCGAAGAATTAGTTAATACGGTTAGTCCACGTATTGAACATTTTATTCAACAAGGGATTACAACTCTTGAAATTAAAAGTGGTTATGGTTTAGATTTTGAAAATGAAGTTAAGCTGCTGCAGGTAATTAAATATCTTAATGAAATTTTTTCAATTGATATAATTCCAACTTTTTTGGGTGCTCATACATTTCCACCGGAAGCAAAAGATAAACGTGAAGAATATGTTGAAGAAATAATAAACAAAATGCTTCCTCACATTGCCGAACAAAAACTTGCGGAATTCTGCGATGGATTTTGTGAAGCAACGGCATTTAGTTCGGAAGAAATAGATTCAATTTTTTACGCAGCTCAACAGCAAGGATTAAAATTAAAACTTCATACCGAACAGTTTAATAACGTTGGAGGATTAAATATTGCACTAGATCATAATGCAGTATCAGTTGATCATCTTGAAGTACTGAATAATTCGGATATTGAAAAATTATGCAGCTCTGATACTGTTGCAGTTTTGTTACCTGGTGTTTCCTTTTTCCTCAATTATCAATATGCGCCAGCAAGAAAATTAATTGATAATAATGCAGTTGTTGCACTAGCAACTGATTATAACCCGGGTTCTTCGCATATTTCCAGCTTAGCTTTAGTGATGAGTCTTGCTGCATTAAAAATGGGAATGAGTATTGAAGAAACAATTAGTGCAGTAACAATTAATGCTGCAAAAGCCCTGGATTTACAAAAAACTATTGGAAGTATTGAACCTGGCAAGAAAGCTGATTTTGCAGTGTTCGATTGTAATGAATATGCCGATATTGTTTATGATATTGGTAAAAACCTGAATTGCATGACAATAAAGAATGGGGAGACTATCTATAGTCTTTCTGGAAGATCATCCTACTAATTACTCAAACCTGAACAGCACATCCGTAACAACCCACCTTGGCTTTAAATTAAGAGTATCCGGATAGACATAAAATTTTTCAGATGTTTCAAAAGGCTGAGCCCAACCATAATTAAAAGTACTGCTCATGTCTTTATCTAAAAAACACCAAAGCTGGTAATTACCCGGTTCTATTCTTGTAAATTCAAATTTGGTACTGGTAATAATTTTTTTATAAACCAACTCTTTTTTCTCTGCGTTTTGCAGCACAAGCACTGGGTTATTACTTAGTTCAATATTTAATAAAGTTCCACTAGCCCCTGTAAAATCTAACCCGGTTATTGTTCTAAATTTTAATGTGTAAGTGGAATCACCTTTATTACCAGATGCATCTGCAAACTGTGAAAGATCTATTGTGACAATATAATCCGTTTCGGTTTTCAGCTCACTTTTAGGGTTTATTTTAAGGAAAGCATCATCTTCAAACTCAACATCATAATCTATACTCTTTCCAAGTGTATCAGTAAAAGTTATTTTGTTCTTAATATCACCTTTAACAAAAGCATCATTAAATAAGAACCTGATTTGCGGATTAATAAAATCAATCTGTTGATTCATTCGCGGTTGTGTGGAATAAATTTTAATAGAGTTTGTATCAGGTTTATTTGTTAAAGTAATTTTTATGTAATCGTACAGCGTAATGTTTCCTTTTGTATCCTTTATCGTATCTGCAAAAAGGTAAATATCATTATCAACTGGAAGAGTCTCCTCAGGTACAAGCACAATTTCTTCATCTTTCGTGTTCCCTTTGTACGCAAATAAAATTGTTGTCTTTGTAGCTTCAGTTGAATCATAAAGATAAAAATTATCTGCAGTAACTAAACCTTTATCAATTGTAACAGAAAAACTACCAAGTATATGTCTATCGTCAGTCATAATTGCACTGATGAATCTCGGTTTAGTTGTATCTGCATTAAATAGTTTAAAGGTAAGTTTTTCAAAAGTAGAATCGGGATCTTCAAGCGAAACATCTTTAAATGGCGCTCCAATTTCATCCTGATCATTCTGGAAAATAAGATCACGAAATTTGTCGCGAACCGCAAACACCCTGTAAACAGCGGATGATAATCCGTTCAAACTAAAACTTCCATCTGAACCAGATTGTGAAACGTAATCTGGTTTTCTGTTCAATAAAGTATCAGCTCCATCATCCAGCTTGTAAGCAAAGATTAAAATTCCTTCCGGTTCTTTATCATAAACTTTTCCGGAAATACTTTTCGTATCAATCTTTTCGCCTGTAGAGAATGAAAATGAATAGGATTGAGCCATCCTGTTTCTATTGTTATGATCAACAACATCGGTTCCAATAGTTATTGTATAAGTTTTATCTTTTTCTAAGTCTTTTTTAAATGTTGCAGTTAAACTTGTTCCTGTCCATTCATAATCCAAACCTTCTTCAATGTAAGGTGAAATAAAGATTGCTTCTTTTACTGATCTTTTATCTACATATTCAGAAAAATCAATTTCAAAATAATCGTCATCAAACATTGTGGTTCCTGGTTCAGGATAGACTTCAATTATTTCTGGTGGAATTAAATCAACTTCTCCCCCACCGGGCGGCAACTGGTTAGCACACCTTAA
>CBEPPX010000338.1:0-3094 GCA_965511205.1 uncultured Ignavibacteriales bacterium
AGGGCATTTGTGATGTTCTTTCCGATTATCGGTGTACCTGACAGAAAGTTAGTTCCGAAAGCTAAGTATTCAATAATGGGAGGTGAGAAATGAGAAAGTTATTTCATCTACTATTATTAGTTATTTTTTTAACTTCCATTATTTATTCCCAGGTAAAAGATCATTCACAATTAGATATTAATTGTAAAACCTGTCATGCTTGCGAAGTTCCAAGAAAGGATGATCCATGTCTAATAGCCTGTCCTCGATTTTCTATTATAAAAGAGTATCCTTCTCCGGAAATTGGACCTGATGTTATAGTTATTAATAAATTAGAAAATAAATATACCCCTGTTATATTTTCTCATAAACTTCATGCTCAAATGTCTGAAATGACAGGCGGCTGTCTTGGATGCCATCACTATAATACATTAGGACCAATATTATCCTGCAATAAATGTCACTCGGAAGATAGAAAAAGAGAAGACATAAGGGTACCCGATCTTAAAGGTGCTTATCACCAAAAGTGTTTAAGCTGCCATCGTCAATGGAGCCATCGAACAGAATGTGTTTCTTGCCATCTGGAAAAAACTGAAGGCGAAATTTTGGATTTAACTGAAGTCACCTCTGAATTGATGATGAAATCTCATCCTCCGGTTAAAGAACCAACTAAAATTGTTTATCAAACTAATTATGAAAAAGGTAAACTTGTAACATTTTTTCATAATGATCATGCATTACAATTTGAATTGGAATGTGTTAGCTGCCATAAGAACGAAAATTGTATCCGTTGCCATGATGTTGAGAAAACCAATATTGGAAATAACGGATTGTATGATTTTCCTGTAAAAATTAGTCTTCCCGAGGATGAACGACACAATAGATGTTTCAGTTGTCACGAAAATGATAAATGCTCTTTTTGTCATAAGAATAAAGAGATGAATCCATTTAATCATAAAGTTAGAACAGGTTGGGCACTCACTAATTATCATCAAGATCTTTCCTGCAGAAAATGCCATCAGAGCAAAACAAACTATTCCAATATTGATAAAGAATGCAGTAACTGCCACTTCGATTGGAACTCTGAAAATTTTGATCATAAAGTAACAGGTTTAATTTTAGATGAAGATCACATAGAGAACGATTGTGAGGATTGCCATATTGAAAAGAATTTTGAAATAAATCCAGCGTGCAAAAATTGCCATGACGATAAAAATTATCCTGAGTATAAACCCGGTAAGTTTATAGAAAATAAATAAAGAGTTTAAATAGAAATTCTTAAGTAATATATTTGATAAAGATATGTTTACAAGGATAGGTTTAAAATTAATAATTGCAGTGGGGCTGATAACTATAATAATTATTGGAGTATTCTCTTACTTCAATATTCAGTCGCAAAAAGAAACTTTAATGTCTCAGGCAGAGGTTCATGCATATAAATTAAGTGATGCTATAAAAAACAGTTCTCACTCAAGCATGTTACTTAATAAAAGAGATCAGATACACGAAATTATTAATACCATTGGACAAGAACCAGCTATTAGGGAAATACGCATTCTTAACAAAGAAGGCATGATTATGTTCTCTTCTAAAAGCGAATTAATAGGGGAGATGGTTGATAAGAAAGCTGAAAGTTGTTATGCCTGCCACACAGCTGATGAACCATTAGAGAAGCTTCCTATGAAGGAAAGAATGCGTATTTATAGAATTCAACCCGATTCTGCTAGGATATTGGGAATTATTAACCCAATCTATAATGAAAAATCCTGTTGGGATGCTGACTGCCATGCGCATCCTGAAACTCAAACCGTGCTTGGAGTTTTAGATGTAAAGATGAGCTTAAAAGATGTTGATGAACAGATTAGTGATAGTGAAATCCAGTCTATACTTTTTGCAGTTATCGCTATAATGGCACTAAGTTTTATTGTAGGATTCTTTGTAAGAAAGTGGGTAGCTCTGCCTGTAAAAGAACTTGTTAAAGCTACCAACGAAGTAAGTTCGGGCAATCTGAACTATACAATTAACCAGCTTGGAAATGATGAATTGGGGATTCTGGGAACTTCATTTAATAATATGACTCAAAAATTAGCCGAAGCAAGATTACAACTTTTCCAATCCGATAAAATGGCTTCGCTGGGAAGACTTGCTGCTGGTGTTGCTCACGAAATTAATAATCCGCTAACCGGTGTTTTAACTTACAGCAGCTTTTTACTAAAAAGAACTAAAGATAATTCGGAACTGCAGGATGATCTTAAAATTATTGTTAGAGAAACAAAAAGATGCAGGGAAATTGTAAAAAGCTTACTTGATTTTGCGAGGCAGTCCGTTCCTAAAAAACATAAAGCCGATGTAAATGAAATAATTGAGAGTTCAATTAGCGTTGTAGAAAATCAGTTATCAATTAATCATATTCAGCTTAATAAAAATTTTGATGAAAACATTCCGCAGATAACTGTTGATACAAACCAGATACAGCAAGTGTTTATAAATCTTATTGTAAATGCTTCCGATGCTATTGGAGATAAGGGCGGAACGATTACCATTGCATCTGCGTTGCTTAGCCTCTCTCCTTATGGAATTGTACAGGTAAAAAACGCTTCTTGCTCAAAGAATCATGATTTGATGGATAACGAAGTTAAGATTGATGGCTTACCCACTATTAGAGTTAAAGCAATATCTTCCGGCATTGAAGGATACATAAATCTTGATCCGGTTTATGGAAAACATAGGCATCGGTATGGAATTAAAGTGAAAAAAGGAAAAGAAGTTCAAATATCTTGTCCAAAGTGCAATATATCATTATTAGAAAAAGATGTAACCTGCCCCAAATGTGAATCGGTTGTGTATTCATATGAAGTTACACCGCAAGGTTTATTTAATGGTTGTACTAACCCGGATTGCGACTGGGAAAAATGGGATGCAGTTGATGACGCTGGCTACAAAGATTTTGTGGAAATAAAAGTATCTGATACTGGCGGCGGAATTCCAAAAGAAAGCTTACCAAGAATTTTTGAGCCGTTTTACACTACAAAGGGACAAAAAGGAACCGGTTTAGGATTGGCAGTTATCTGGGGAATAATTGATAATCATAACGGGACGATAAACGTCAACAGTA
>CBEPPX010000339.1:0-3093 GCA_965511205.1 uncultured Ignavibacteriales bacterium
ATCTTTAGTTATTGGATAAATTTCAAGCGTTGAGTTAACATTTGACATTATGTTCCTGTGTGTAAGAATAACTCCTTTAGGTTCGCCGGTAGTGCCCGAAGTGTAAATCAAAGTGCAAACATCATTTTCATCTATTTTCTCAATAGAATCTTCTAGAAGATTGGGATGGCTCGGTTGATAACTGTTTCCAAGGTCTTGCACCTTTTTGAAAGTATGTAAGTTCTTTACATCAGTATCAAAATCATTTTCATTTAAAACGATAATAAACTTAATATGTTTACACTTATCAATTATTTTCCTGATCTTATTAAGCTGAAACTTGTTCGATATAATAACCCCTTTTGCTTCTGAATTATTAAGAATAAATTCAATTGAATCAGCCGTAAGAGAAGGGAAAAGAGGAACATCAATTCCACCAATTTCAATTATTGCAAAATCGGAGTAAACCCATTCCGGTCTGTTCTCAGAAATTATTGCAACCTTATCACCCTTTCCCACACCCAGCGAAGAAAGCCCGTATGCAAACGAATTGGTTTCTTCCTTTAATTCGTTGTATGTAATTCCCTTATACTTTCCCTCAACTTTTCTATGAAGGACAAATCTTTCAGCTTCAGGTTTATACTCTTCAGTTAAAAACTGGTAAAGTTCCGGTATGGTACTGCACGCTTTTAGTAAAGCCATTTTTTCTCCTGATTGATTAATAACTTATATTTACTAAATCACCCCGGGGTATGTTAAAAGGTAGTGCCCTTAATCTTCAGATTCAACTTAGGTATTAAAAATAATACCTTCCCGATAAAATCCAAAGTGTTTTTACTATAAAAGAATTCGATATAAGAAGAGAAATCCTGAAGTAAATTGTTTATCCGAATCAAAACTTGTAATTTTTATAACCTATTTTGTTAATTTTTTTTACAGGAGTATACAATGGCAGTTAAACCGTTCAGGAATGAATCCTTCACAGATTTTACAAAGAAAGCTAATATTGAAAAACAGGAAAAGGCATTAGCCAAAGTTCGTAAAAGTTTAGGTGGAACTTATGAGCTGGTTATTGGTGGCAAGAAATATAAAACAAATAGTAAAATCGTTTCCACAAATCCGGCGAATGAAAATGAAGTTATTGCAAATTTTCATAAAGGAACTAAAGATCTAGCAAAGAAAGCTGTAGAAACAGCTTCTAAAAAGTTTGAAGAATGGAAATTTGTTCCAGCCGCAGAAAGAGCAAGGTACCTGTTTAAAGCAGCTAAAATAGCTCGCCGCAGAAGATTTGAAATAAATACTTGGATGATTTTAGAAGCTGGAAAAAACTATGCTGAAGCCGATGGCGATACTGCTGAAGGGATTGACTTCCTGGAATTTTATGCAAGAGAAATGCTCCGTTATGCTTCCAAACAACCGATTACAACTGTAAAAGGTGAAAAGAACGAAATGGTTTATATTCCCCTTGGAGTTGGCGTTGCTGTTCCGCCATGGAATTTTCCTTTTGCAATTTTAGTTGGAATGACCTCCGCAGCAATTGTTGCAGGAAATACAGTTGTACTTAAACCTTCCAGCGATACTCCGATGATGGGTAAAATATTTTTTGATATTATGGAGGAAGCAGGATTGCCTGCCGGAGTGCTTAATTTCTTACCAGGTTCTGGCGCAGAGGTTGGAGATACACTTGTTGCTCATCCTAAAACAAGATTCATTTCGTTTACGGGTTCTATGGAAGTTGGAACTCACGTAAATGAATTGGCAGCAAAGTTGCAGCCGGGACAAATTTGGTTGAAACGTGTTGTTGCGGAAATGGGCGGCAAGGATTGTATTATTGTTGATAAAGAATCAAATATAACCGAAGCGGCTAAAGGAGTTGCTAGTTCTGCGTTTGGTTTCCAGGGTCAGAAATGTTCTGCCTGTTCAAGGGCAATCGTAGATAAAGCGGTTCATACTAAATTTGTTAAGAAGTTAAAAGAAGAAGTTGAGAAGATAAAAGTTGGTAACGGTGCCGAAAATTATGCAATGGGTCCTGTAATAAATGCGGCTGCTAAAAAAAGCATAATGAATTATGTAAGAATCGGAAAGAAAGAAGGAAAACTTCTTACCGGCGGCAAGTCAATTCCTGGTAATGGTAATTACATTGAACCAACTGTGTTTACAGGTATAAAACCTACAGATCGGCTAGCGCAGGAAGAAATTTTTGGACCTGTACTTGCTGTTATAAAATCAAATAATTATGATCACAGCTTAAAGGTTGCAAACAATACAATTTATGGTTTAACCGGTGCAGTTTATACGAGGAACCGCAATAAAATTGAAAGAGCTAAGAAAGAACTTTTAATTGGCAATCTCTATTTTAATAGGAAGTGTACAGCGGCTTTGGTTGGTGCTCATCCCTTCGGCGGATTTAACATGTCCGGCACCGATTCCAAAGCTGGCGGAAGAGACTATTTACTCCTCTTCTTGCAAGCAAAAACTATGAGTGAAAAAGTAAATTAATCATTAAGACTCTCATTACGGGGGTCTTTTTTTTAGTATTCAAATAGTAAGGAATTTAAATGAAAATCCATGAATACCAGGCAAAAGAAATTTTAAGAAAATATAATGTTGCTGTTCCTAATGGAAGCGTTGCTTTTTCGGGCGAAGAAGCCGTAAAAATTGCTAAAGATGATTTAGGAGGCAAAGCTTGGGTTGTAAAAGCTCAGATTCATGCGGGCGGCAGGGGAAAAGGCGGTGGCGTTAAAGTTGCAAAATCTCTGAACGAAGTGAGTGAATTTGCTAAACAGATGATAGGAATGAATTTGGTTACACATCAAACCGGACCGGAAGGAAGAGAAGTTAAACGCCTTCTAATTGAAGAAGGAATTAATATAGACCGTGAATTTTATGTAGGTATAACTTTGGATAGAGCTGTATCGAAAGATGTTATGATGGTTTCTACCGAAGGCGGTGTTGAGATAGAAAAAGTTGCCGCAGAAACACCTGATAAAATCATTAAAGAAAAAATTGAACCTGGACTTGGTTTACAACTATTCCAGGCGCGTAAGCTTGCTTATGCTTTAGGGCTCGAGGGAGATCAGAATAAAAGTGCAGTTAAGTTTCTGATGAGTTTAT
>CBEPPX010000340.1:0-3090 GCA_965511205.1 uncultured Ignavibacteriales bacterium
CCACAAGCACGGTTTTCTTCAATTTCATCCAAGTAATTTATATCGGTATCAAACATTTCTAAAGGGTCCAGTATATTTTCTTTTATGTAGTCCTCATATCCTTGGCCGCTGACTTTTTCTATTATAGCACCTAGAACGACTATTCCTGAATTCGAATACGCATAATTTTCTCCCGGTATCTCGAACATTAACTCTTGGTCATATATCAGGGGTAATGCATCGCTTACACTTCTGATGCGAGACATTCGAGATAGGAACTCCGGATGCGCAAAGTAGTTTCCCATACCCGAAGTGTGGGTTAGCAAGTTGTGAATTGTAATTTGATCTCCGAATGGAAAATCTCCCAGATATTTTATCACTGGGTCGGTCACTTCAAGTTTGTTTTTTTCAGCAAGTTGCATAATAGAAATTCCAGTAAAAGTCTTCCCCGCCGAACCAATATTAAATTTCGTCTGAAGAGTGTTCTTAACGTGGTGATCTTTATTTGCCTCTCCAAAGGCTTTGGCGTATAAAACTTCTCCATCTTTTGCGACTAGAATGCTTCCTGAAAACTGTTCCAGTCTTAAAAATTCCGCCATAACCTCATCAATTTTCTGATTCGCTTCCTGTGCCTGTATCTCAAGCATCAATATCAGACAGCAAGTAATACTAATAATTAATCGGTTGGTAGTAGTCATTTTTTGGTTTCTCCTCTATCAACAAATATTGTTTATTTAAATATAACCATGAAATATTCTTTAGACCCAATGTTAGATCAAAATCATCAATCATCCATTATTCAATTTTCTTTGCGTGAACATCCTCCTTACCCATATGTAAAATAAGTTTTGATACATTGCCGTTATCGTCCCTGGCAAAACTCATATCCGCATTGAATGCTTTTACAAAAAATTTAGTTTCACTCTCAGCAAATATTTCAACAGGTGGCTGACCCGGCGGTGCAATGAAAAGTTTCCCTTCACCGTGACTAACTTCAAGTGTATTCCCTGGTGCTATTTCGTATATTCCGGAATATGATTCCAGAATGTCAGAGGCAACTACAACGGTCTCTTTATCAACCGGAAGTTCGTACTCTTCTCCGAACAACATTGCAGCTAAATCTTTTGCAATCTCTCTTACAGGAGCATTTATAAAATTGCTCAAAACAATAATACATACATCGTCCAAGGTGTAACGATCAATTTCAGCAACGAATCCTTCGATACCGCCGCCGTGACGGTAACATTTATGCCCGAATTCCTCCGCTTCCTTCCAGCCGTAACAATAATTCTCAGCATAAGCAGTAAATATTTTTTCAAGTGTCTTTTGTGTTACTAATATTTCCGTATAGAGTGCCCGGTCCCATTTATACATATCTTCTATAGTCGAATATAATCCGCCACCGCCGGTAGGAATTGACATATCAAGATATGGCGAATTTACAATTCCTTCTCCTGCGGGAAAGTAACCGTCGGCCCTATTTTTAATTACTTTACTGTGGCTGTCTATCCCTGTGTCGTTCATTTCAAGCGGTATAAAAATGTTTTCCATTACAAAATCTTCATACGATTTCCCGGTTATCAATTCGATTATGTTACTCAGCAAAACATAATTAGAGTTGCTGTATTTATGTTGCGTTCCCGGTTCAAATATAAGCGGTTCGTTTTTAAATAATTCAATAGTCTTTCCGGGAGTTGAAGGATCTCTTTTAATATCCTCAAAACCATCTATGTCCAAAAGCTCAAGTATTCCTGAAGTATGAGTGAGCAAATGATGGATGGTAATTATATCGCCGTTGGGATAATCGGGAATAAAAGTTGAAATCGGATCATTTACATCAAGCTCACCTCTTTCCTGAAGAATCATAATAAGCATAGAAGTGAATTGTTTTGTTACTGACCCGATACGGAATTTAGTTTGTGGTGTGTTACTAACATCTAGCTCATGGTTCGCCATACCATATCCTTTGCTAATAAGTATCTCCCCATCCTTCGCAATTAATACAGATCCGCTGAATCTGCCTAACTTTATTTGTGCGTTAATGTATTCATCCACCTTTTGTTCTGAAACCTGGGCAATACTTCTTGCACAAAGGATCAGTGATACGAGAAGAGTAAAAAATAAGATTTGTTTGAGTGACATTTTATCTCCTGCTTAATTGCTATTGTATTTAAGAAATAAATTTTGTTATTCCTTTATGCGCAATATTATTCCATAATAAAGCGTTTAACAAATAATAATGATTAACTTAAGATGCTTAATGATGAAACTACTGCTGCACATGACAAAGTGATTTAATCATTTAAAGTTGATTTTATATTATTCCCAATCTATATTTTGCACTGAATATTAACGGTTAATGAATGAAAATATTTTGGCAAAATATTTATGTTAGGCACACGGCTTACTGGATCGCCGCTTATGTCTTAGTCATTTCAGCGGTATTGATTTACGATGATATTGTGCTGGGAATAAAAGTAGCAACAATGGTTGTTCTTCCAGCACCTGTTACTGTGTACCTGCACTTTTGGGTTCTTAAATTGTTTTTAGATAGAAGAAAATATTTTTTATACGGGATATCGGCTGTTGCAATTATAATTGCGACAGGTTTTTTTGTTGAATTTATTTTCCAGATATTTTTCGGAAACCCCGGATCTCACACCGCAGGGTTTCCTTCCGCAATATTTTATATACTTACCTCTACAGGTTTAAAATATTATTCGGAAGGATTGAAGAACAGGCACAGGTTGCAGGAAATAGAGTTCAAGCAGCTGCAAACTGAATTGCAATTGTTAAAATCACAGATCAATCCGCATTTTTTCTTTAACACATTGAATAATCTTTATGCATTGAGCCTTGATAAATCTGATGAAGTGCCAGATGTTATTTTAAAGATTTCTGATCTTATGCGATATGTGCTCGATAGTACTAAGAAAAAGACTGTACCTTTGAGTGATGAAATTGAGTTTATAAAGACTTATATCGAACTGGAAAAACTAAGGCTTGAAAAGGATGCAGATATTAAAATTAGTGTGGAAGGAAAAATTGAAACGATTGAAATAGCTCCTATGCTGCTTATTCCATTTATTGATAATAGTTTTAAACATGGAA
>CBEPPX010000341.1:0-3086 GCA_965511205.1 uncultured Ignavibacteriales bacterium
TTCTTTCCTCCTGCACTCGTCCATCGCCCATACATTTTTTGCAAGGAGTATCAATAACATTTCCTTCGCCATTGCAGTTGTTGCAGGTTGTAATATTAACAAACTGTCCGAAGACTGAACGGCTGACTGATTTTACTTCACCCGCGCCGTGGCAAACAGGACAGGTTTTTCTTGATGTACCTGCTTCCGCTCCTGTGCCTGAACATTTATCGCAATTAACATGTTTTTTAATATTAATTTTTTTTGTAACGCCGGTTGCAATTTCTCCCAGGGTTAATTTTAGCGTAATACGTATATCGGCACCGGGAACTCCCGCACTTCTTCTACTGCGGCTTCTCCCGGAACCTCCTGCAAAAATGTCATCAAAAATAGAAGAGCCGCCGAAGATATCGGAAAAGTGAGAAAAGATATCATTCACTGATGAGAATCCTTCAGAACCATACTGGCTGCCTCTTACACCTTCGTGCCCAAATCTATCGTATTTTGCTTTCTTTTCTTCGTGGCTTAATACTTCGTATGCTTCTGCAGCTTCTTTAAATTTTTCCTCTGCTGCACTATCTCCTGGATTCCGATCGGGGTGAAATTGCATTGCCTGTTTACGGTAAGCTTTTTTTATTTCTTCCTGCGATGCATCCCTTCCAACACCTAAAATTTCATAGTAGTCGCGTTTCGCCATTATTCGTTGTCATCCTTTTCATTGGAAATGGTTTCTTCATCTTCATTTTGTTGATTAATCTCTTCACCGGCATCTTCACTTACAATAACTTTTGCATGTTTTATAACTTTATTTTTATACAAATAACCTTTTTCTACTTCCTCCACAACAGTATGAGCCGGAACGGTATCATCCTTTATCTGCATGAGCGCATCGTGATAATCGACATTAAACGGTTTACCCACGGAATCAATTTTCTTTATGCCTTGCTCATCAAGAATTTTTTTAAATTTATTATAAACCAGCATTATTCCTTCTTTAATTGCTTCTGCGCTGTCTGCATCACTAATATGGTCCAGCGATCTTTCAAAGTCATCAATTACAGGCAGAATTTTTATTATAAATGATTCGGCTGCAAAGCTTAACAAATTTAACTGGTCGTTTTCAGTTCTTCGTTTATAATTTTCAAACTCGGCAGCTTTTCTTAAAAGCTTATCCTGTAACTCATTCACTTTAGATTCCAGCTCGACAGTTATATCTACTTCTTTTACTTCTTCTTCAGCTATTTCAGGAATTTCGTCTTCTTCATTTTTATCTATCGCATCCTGCTGTTCAGCCGTTTCGGATTCTTTTATATTCTCATCTTTATTTTTTGATTTATCTTTCTTCGACATCTAAATAATACTCCTTCTTCACTTTACCGCGTTTTTAAAAATTGAGATAACATCTTAGCCAGGTAATCTACTATGGCAACAATTTTGGAATACTCCATTCTCTTGGGACCGATAATTCCGAGTGTTCCGGAAGTTTCTCCAAGTTTATATTCTTTACTTATAAAACTGTATTGTTTCATTTTCTGTTCTGCAAGCTCGCTTCCGATTGAAATAAATACCTGTTCATTATCGTGCTTGCTTGATTCTTCCATTATATGGATAATTATATCTTTATCCTCCATTAGTTCAACTATACTCTGGAAGTTTTCCATTGATTCAAATTCCGGTTGACGGATTACATTTTTTGCACCGGTTATAATCAGTTTATCCGGATTAGCTTCGTCTTTAAATATTTTATCTACAGAATCGATGAACAACCTGATTATTGGCTTCTGCTTCTCATCAACATCTTTTAATCTTTCTTTAAAGGTTTTCCTTATCTCCTTAAACATTAATCCAGCAAGTCGTTCGTTTAGCAGGTTCTGTACAGAATCAATCTGTGTTTCTTTAATACTGCTTGTAAGTTCAAGTGTAATAGTTTTTACAAGACCTGATCTTATACTAACAATAACAAGAATACGTGAAGAAGTTAAAGATACAATTTGCAATTTTTCCAGGATTCCAGAATCGAGGTTAGGATATGTAACACACGCAAGCTGGTTTGTTATTGTGCTAAGTAACTTCGATGTAATTCTTACAAGTTCATCAGTTTCATCAAATTCAATATTCAGTTCTTTATCAATTAAATCTTTCTCTTTGCTCTTAACATTCTTAACGTGCATCAGTGAATCTACATAATACCTGTAGCCCTTATCTGTAGGAACTCTCCCGGCGGAAGTATGGGGGTGATTAATAAAACCGGAATCCTCAAGATCAGCCATAATATTACGTACGGTTGCCGCGGATATTCCCATATCGTACTTTTTTGTAATATTGCGTGATCCTACGGGAGAAGCGGTTAAAATAAATTGCCGTATAACCGATCTTAGTATAATCTTTTCCCGTTCGTTCAGCTCTTCTGTATCCATCATTACTTAATTAAGTTATATTAATTCACGGTTGCAAATATATTAAATTTAGTTCTTTTTTTATAGCCATTCGTTAGTAGCAGAATAACATCATCCTCGTATTTGGTCACGATTATCCTGTTTTGATGATATTTTTTAATAATGGTTTCAGATTTGTCAAATGTATCACATCGTTTAAGAATACTCCTCTTTCCACTTTGATAAAGATGCCAATTAGTGTTAATTTTCTCAACAAACAAAATTTTAGTTTAAAGTAAGATTTTTTTGCAATAGAGGTATCATTTTGAGTGAGAATTATGAAGCTGCCGGTGTAAATATTAGTGCTGGAAATGAAGCTGTTGAAAAAATTAAAATATTGGCTGGAGCTACATTTAATAAAAATGTATTATCGAACATAGGGCATTTTGGCGCCTTCTATGAACTTGATACCTCGAAGTATAAGAATCCTGTCCTGGTTTCCAGCGTGGATGGAGTTGGTACAAAACTTAAAATTGCTTTTGCCTTAAATAAACATAATACAATTGGGCAGGACCTGGTTAACCATTGTGTTAACGATATTGCAGTATGTGGAGCCGAGCCGCTCTACTTTCTTGACTATTTGAGCTTTGAAAAATTGGATAACGAAATATCAACTTCTATAGTTGAAGGATTGGCAAATGCGTGTAAAGAAAACGGGTGTGCATTAATTGG
>CBEPPX010000342.1:0-3076 GCA_965511205.1 uncultured Ignavibacteriales bacterium
ATTGGAAGACTGGCTGCTAATATTTATCTCACTCCACCCGTTATAAAAGCAATTAAATAAAAAATATAGAAGAAGCTATCTTGCAATTACTTTATTGTTTTGAATTTTGAAGATGAAGAAGATCGCTAAAAATTATAGGGGGACGTAATAGATTATCGCAATGCTTTCTACACCAGGATTGATTTTGCCAAGGCTGGCATTAGAAATGTGACTAAAACTAACACCTACTCTTATATTATTCTCTAATCTAATTGCCATTTCTATTTGCGATCTAAATTCAAGTGCAAAATCCAAATTTTTACTATTGCACTTGTGATAAAAACCGGGAGCAAAACTCGGAGTAATAAATAAGAAAGATGCGAGGGGAATATCAATATAAAAACCCGAAAATAAGTATACTGCTCCATCTGTATTAGCCATTAATCCACCAAAAGGCTTTAGTAGCCAATCTATTTTATGGAAACGAAGCTCAACTCTTCCCTCAAAAGAAGATTTGTCTTGTTGAAGTATATCGAAGACTGCACTAGAAAGAGTTATATAATTTTTATCCTGTGAATATGTATCGGGAATACAGATAGAAAGCATTGCCAAAACGATAATATATTTTTTCAATAATCTGAGGTAAAAATCAAACATAAGTAAAACAATCAACTAATTATTAATTTGAATAAAAAATACAAAATTGATTGATTTAGATATGTGATGCGGATAACAGGAATATCAAAAAAAATCCGTGCAACCATTAAGCCACACGGATCTTATAAAAAGGCTCACTTCTAAAAAGTTTAGAATCCTAAACCTAAAGAGAATATATAATTATCATCGAGGTATTGAACATCTCTGTAAGCAAAATCAAACATAACTCCAATACCTTCAAGCTGCCAGTTGATTCCAATACCAGCAGTTAGTCCATACAAATAGTCTTCAGACTCAAGATCCGGAGCTAGTTGATAACCACCACGGACAAAGAATAAATCGTTATAGCCATATTCCACGCCGAGTTTTACCTCATCGCCAGAAAAGTTATTATTCTGGAATGTGCCCGACAGTTGAAGAGAATTTATTTCATCAAGCTGTGGTTTATAACCAACACCCATCTCAAATAAAGATGGCAGTTCAAATGGTGCAGCATCAATCGTATAGAAACCAGGGGGGCGATTTTGATTATTTACGGCGCCCTGAACAAGAAGACCGGATCCACTGTAAGTCATTTGCGGACCGACATTCTTCATTACTACACCGATACTTAATCCGTTAACATCTGCAAGGTTATCATAAATAACACCAACATTAAATGATACACCTGATGCAGAAGTCTCGCCTAGTGTTTCATTGATAAAGTTAGTTGTTAAGCCAACGGCTATTTGATCGGTCAGTTGACGTGAATAACTTATTCCGGCAGTAATCATACTTGGTGAGAATGTTGCGCCAGTTCCATCTGGATCCTGTGTGGTTGTTACTGCTATATCATCTATCGACAGTGTTTTAAAACTTAGAGTAACAACACCAAATCCCTCGAAGTTAGCTGCGACAGCACCATATTCAACACCAATATCTGCAATGTAGGACATATGTGAAAATAAAACCTGTGCTGAGTTATCCAGCTTGGCAACACCAGCAGGGTTCCAGAATAACGACTCAAGGCCGTAAGATGTTGATATGTTTGCTTCACCCATCGCAATACCTCGAGGTCCAACCGGGATGAGGAGTTGTGAAGCCCCACCCGTACCAGTTCTGTTTCCACCTCCTGCGTATGCAACATCAAGCGCAAGCAGGAAGGCAAAAACTATGACTAATATTCTAAATATATTTTTCATTTTTACTCCTATACTTTTTTATCTTGATTATTAGAATCTATCCAGAATCTGCTGTTCTTGTATAACAGCTATTTTCAGAACCTTGGTTTCTCCCAGTTCGGGCAGCTCTATATAAGCAATATACAACCCGCTTGCTACCGGTAAACCGGCTTCATTTGAAAGATCCCATCTTTGGAACTGACCGCTTGACGGATCTTTTACTATCTTCTGAACTAGAACACCAGCAAGGTTGAAGATTCTAATTGTTGCATTATCCGGAAGATGACTGAATGTAACAAATCTGTTATATTTATTTAATTCTTCCGTGTTTATACCATAATATGGATTCGGAAATACATTGATCTCACTAACCTGCGATTTTGCTAATGCAGTTGAGGATGTCGATTCGGTAGATGAGAAAGTCCACTTATCACTACCAGCAACGATAGGATTGGCGTATGTTACCGATACCACATCATCTAGCGTATAGTTTGTGCCGTACCATACAAGCACCCATGTAGCAAGTGCATTAAATGCATCCGGTCCACCGTCAACTTGTATTACCTGAGTTGAGTCGTATGCAGAGTTAACAGCTATTCCGTACATTCTGTTTGTTGGATTCCATGCCCAGAAAGGGTCCTCACTTCCATCACGTACACGATCCCTATAGGTATAATTAACCTGGAAAGGATTCGCCGGATCGTCAACATTCCATACCTCAAAAGGAATTTTTACAAGGAATGGCTCAGCTGTTCCGAAGTTAGGATTCAATGGATTATTTGCCAGATTAGCACCGCTACTCATTCTGAAACATGTAGCCCACGATCCGCCGCTTATTACCTGGTGAACTGTCACACCATTCATCACTGTGCCCGCATCATAAACACCTGTAAATCTGTATTCATAATCCTGCTGCAGTTCGGTGAGTTCATTAGTACCAACACCAAAGTTATCAATAGCTTTACTGCTTATGGTACCACCAAATATCGTATAATTTTGTATATCAAGATTTTCAGTTGTGCTGTTTGATGATAGTATAGTCGGGCTATCGTCAGGTGAAAGCGATACGTTGAAGTAATTTATAGGAGCATCCCAGCCAACATCTACACTAACCTGGACTCCTTCCGCAACTGGTGCAGCCACGAGACCAAGATTAGTAATAACGTCATCCCGTGGAGGATAAAGATCGAGACCATTATAAACAGACTGGTTTTCAAGCACCATACTTCCGCCCGATACTAAATTCCAGAGTCGGCCTAGTCTTGCTGCAAATCCAATTG
>CBEPPX010000343.1:0-3074 GCA_965511205.1 uncultured Ignavibacteriales bacterium
TTATAGAAAACCTGTGTGCAGAGCCCAATCTTGAAAAGTTAGAGAACGAATAATCAAGTGTAAATTGTGCAATTGATATTGGAGCTGTAAAACCTGCTCCGAAGGTAAAATCCTGCTCATCAATATTTAATTTGTATCCGCCGCGTAGAAACAGCATTTTGTTCCATTGATATTCCAAACCCAGCACAACATTTTCGCTATTATCGTTCGGATGATTTAATTGGATTGAAGTTGTAAACCTATGCTGGTCATCTTCATACGGTTCCATAGCAAAGCCGATACGGAATATGGTTGGCGGCGCAAAAGATTGCCATTCCGATTTTTCCCTATCGCCTACAAGAACAACTTCTCCATCCGGGGCTAATTCGGCACCGAAATTGGAAACCGTAACCGCAAAGCGTGTTGATCCGAGACCTGTTCTATAATAAGTTCCAAGGTCTATCATTACACCACGCATTTTTAATTTATCAAGTGACTCTTCAATATATTTTACAGTACCGCCAAAGCTGAATTGTTCGGTCATCTTTCTTGCATAGGAAAAACCAAGAGCTATGTCGCTAAAACCAAAATATTCCCCAGTACCAAATGGCGCAAACTCTGTAGTTACCGGCATTTCATCCATCGAAAGAGAAGTTAAAGATATTCCAATCGTGTTTACTCCATCAAGATGATAAACCACTCCAAGAAAATCGTGATTGATATCAACCACCCAATTATTATGTGAAAAGAAAACCTGGTTATCGTCAAATTGTACCAATCCAGCCGGGTTCCAGTAAAGTGCGGAAGCATCATCAGAAATTGCTACGAACGCATCCGCCAGAGCAGAAGCTCTTCCGCCAACACCTATTTTAAGGAACTGAGCTGTTGATATTCCTGCACGCTGTCCTCCAAGAGTAGGAAAAAGCTGTGCTTTTACATCTAAAGCAGAATAAACTACAAACAATATTATCAGTAAATACTTAATCATTAAAATTTAAATGTTACACCAAACCTTATATTTCGTTTTGTTAAGTAACGTGCCGGGTCAAACGGAAATGCACTGATAGGGGCTTGCACATCAGGGTAGCGCGGATCGTTCCAGGAATTTGGAACATCATCACCTTCCTCATAAGCCATACCGGTTACCGGGTTAATTATTGTAGAGTTTTCAGTGTCAAGTAAATTACTCACTTCAAGAAATACTGACCATCTTGTTGAACCAATGTAAAAGTATTTTTCAAAGTTAAGATCCAGGTAAAACCAGCTATCCGCCAATTCACCATTTCGTTCATCCCTTACAGTTTCATAATCTTTTCTTCCGCTTTCATCAACAAAACCTGTAAATAGCGCCGGGGAATATCTTTTACCTGATTGATAGAACAATCTGAAATAAAGTGCCCAGTCATCCAAAAGTCCTTCACCTATTCCAAAACTGCCGGGTTCAGCATAAAAGTTTGCAGAAACAGTAGCTGTTATTGGTCTGTCCCATGATAAAAATTCTTCTTTAATCGATTCATCAAGGTCACCTCTAAGGATAAGAACTCCATCATCAGCTGATGAGCTTTTGCCAGTAACGATAGCATAGGAAAAAGTAGCAAACCCGTTAAACCATTTTCCAATTCTCTTTTTAAACTCAATTTCTATTCCACGGGAACGTGCATAATCAGTATTTACATAAGTGATGAATCTTTGTGTAGCATACCTTGCAGAAGTAGTTCTCGCAGTACGTGTACTCACATAATCGAAAATATCTTTATAGTATGCGGTTACGGTTAAAACATCATCCGGTGTGAACTGTGTTTTTAATCCCAGCTCGTAAGCAACTGTAGTTTCCGGATTTAAATTTGGATTACCAAACCTCTGAAATGAGGATTGCGCATTTACAGGATTTAACTTTGCATAAACAAATTGTGGTTTTGGCCATTTACTAAAATGTCCGTAAGAAAAGAAGAGTGTTTGAAAATCAGATACAGGGTGCGAGATGCCAAGCCGTGGACTAAGCCGAGCCTTAAATCTTCTGTCGTTAAACCATCCAAAAGTATCTTCAAAATATCTATCACGCACATCATCAGGAATTGTAACAACATTTGTATCGTTTACAGCATCATCAACATATTTACCCGGGAACCAATAATCAAGGCGCATACCAAAATTTAATATCATCCCGCCAAAATTAATATTATCCTGTGCGTAGAACGAACCTAAAGCCGGATAGACTTTATAAATATCGTTGTTCAGTCCTAACTCGCCCACCCACGGTTTGTAAATATCTACAACCTGCATCTCCTGAAATTGGAAATTAAATCCCGCTTTAAATTTATTCATTTCATCGAAGAAGCTTGTTATATCGCCGCGAACTGAATATTCTTCAAGGAAATGATCATGCCAGGTAAACGGATTTCCAACATCCCAAAATCCATCGCCGGGAATTACACCAATTGTATCTCTTTCCGGGTTAAAATATTGTATAGGGAAGTTTACAATATCAAGCGGTTCATTGTATAAATTTTGTGATAAACCGTTTGCATCACCCCTAAGATTCGTATGAAAGTAATTTAGTTTGAACTCGTAATACGTTGCTGCACTAACTGTATGGGTTGTACTGAAATTATGATAAATATTATTATGCGTAAACGTATTTGCGTTATCAAGTATATTCTGAAAATTATATTGATAACCGGGAGAAGGTTCAACATATTCCAGGTTCGATTGCAGGGACTGTGAATTCTGGTTAATACTTACAGACTGGTTAAAGGAATAAACGAACTTAAGTGTCGGCGCATAATGATAAGCCAATTTAGCGAGCCAGAACCAGTTATTTTCTGCCCTTGGTGCATACCTGGTTCCATTAAAAGTTGAAGAAGAAAGCTGACTGGCAGTTGGTTTATAATATCCCTGTGTAATTCCGTCTGAAAATCCTGAATATATACTTCCGAAGAATGAGATTTTACCTGGTATTTGCAATCCTATTGCAGGGAGCAGAAAACTTGTAATAGGTTCAGGTCCGCTTAGGTTTGCTTCAATAACATCTACGTTAAAAATATGGTAAGAACTGCTGTTTCCTACCCGATCTGTTTTTTTTTTAAAAAAAAAAG
>CBEPPX010000344.1:0-3062 GCA_965511205.1 uncultured Ignavibacteriales bacterium
AATAAAAAGATTATTAATGTTAGACCTAAATTGCATGATGCTGTAATTGATGCAATAGAGTGAGGGCAAATTTCCTCTGAAAAATTCTTAGAATTAAACAACCTTATATTGAATGAGAAACAAAAGAATAACAAATAACATTCTTATTGGAATTATTCTATTCCTTGCAATAGTATTATCGCCAACGCAGATAACATCTTTTAATAAAATATTTATCTCCAATACAAAGTATCCATCAGTTTTCAATCTTACAGAAAAAGATAAGGAATGGATTGAGAAAAAATTAAGTGAAATGACTTTGTATGAAAAATGTGCGCAGATGATTATGCCAGCTGTTTATAGAAATGACCTGGATCCTGGTTCGAATGGTTATGATGAAATAGCTTCACTTGTAAAGGAACAAAAAGTTGGTGGATTAATCTTATATCAAGGTGAATTAGTTGAGCAGGCAAAGTTTATAAATGATATGCAAAGAATAGCAGATCTTCCATTGTTGATTGCATCTGATTTTGAACGAGGATTGGGCACAAGGGTTGATAATGCGATTGAATTTCCTCATGCTATGGCTATTGGTTCTGCTAATAACGAATCTTATGCATACGAAATGGGAAAGGCCATTTCTATTGAAAGCCGCTTGCTTGGCGTTCACTGGAACTTTGCCCCTGTTGCAGATATTAACAACAATCCCTTTAATCCAATCATAAACATCAGGTCTTTTTCTGAAAACAAGTATGAAGTTGCAAAATTTGTTAATGCATTTATCAAAGGTGCTAAAGAAGAAAGGACATTAACAACAGTTAAACATTTTCCGGGGCATGGCAATACTACAATTGATTCTCACCTTGATCTTCCAAGAATAAATGGGAGTAAAATTGATTTATTAAGTAATGAATTGTATCCTTTTATAAAAGCCATTGAATCAAAAGTTCATTCGGTTATGGTTGGTCATCTCGATGTTCCATCACTCGATCCTATAAAAGGAGTGCCGGCAACCTTATCAGAATCGATTGTTGATCATCTTCTAAAAAAAGAACTTGGCTTCGACGGATTGATAATTACCGATGCGATGATAATGGAAGCTATCACAAAGTATTATTCAACGGAAGAAGCTGTTGTGCTTGCGGTAAAAGCTGGTAATGATGTTATTCTTACTCCTCCTGATAATGAAACAGCAATTACCGCACTAAGCCTTGCTGTTTATTCCGGCGAAATAAGCATTAACAGGATTGATGAAAGTGTTAGAAAAATTCTTGCTGCAAAACAATGGCTGAGGATAGAGCAGAACAGGTATTCCGATATTGAAAAGATTAAGCAATCGGTTACCATAAAAAGTCATATTAACCTGGCAAAGGCGATTGCTGAAAACTCTATCACATTATTAAAAAATGATGATGATTTACTTCCATTAAACTTGAACGAATACAAAAATATTTATTGCGTTACTCTTACTGATAAAATGGGTTCAGAAAGAGTAAGTTATTTTCAGAATATTTTTGAAGACCGAGTTGGGGAAATCAACTCTGCTTTATTAACCAAACAGAGTAAGCGGGCTGAGTATAACAACCTCCTCAAAAAAGTTAAAGATTCTGATCTTATTATTCTTTCTACCTTTTTAGATATTAAGACTTACCAGGGACCGATTAACTTAGCAGCTGAGCAAACTGATTTCATTGCCGGAGTTTTACGCTCAGGCATACCAACGATTCTTATAAGTTTTAAAAATCCTTACCTGCTTTACCTTTTCCCCGAAGCAAGCACTTACCTAAATTCTTTCAGTTATTCGCGCGTATCGCAAAAAGCTATGCTTAGAGCAATCCTTGGTGAAATTGATATTAAAGGAACGCTGCCGATTACAATACCGGAAACTGAAATTGCTTTTAGAAACGGGTTGGAACTGCAAAAATCTCTTTACACTACAATTGAAGTTGTAAATGATAATAGTGTTGATTTAAATAAAGTTGGTAGAAAAATAAATTCTTTGTTGAAGGAGAATCTTTTTCCGGGAGTAGTCGTGTGTGTTGGAAGTAAAGATAAAATAATTTATCAAAATGCTGTTGGCAATTCCGGTTTTGGAAATAATACTTACAAGCTTAAGAAGGATGATGTTTTTAAAATAGGTTCGTTAACGAGTTTTACAGCGACTACACAAGCCATTATGATGCTGGTTGATAGCGGAAAAATTAAACTTGATGAACCGGCGTATTATTATCTTCCTCAATTTAATGATGAGGAGAAAAGGGAAATTACTATTGGAGATTTATTATCGCATACATCTGGTTTTGCTGCCAGCTTAAAGGAATTAAATCCTGAATGGAATAAAGAAGAGCTTGTTAATAATATTTTAGAAGAAGAGCTCATTAATTCACCTGGAGCAGAACAGAATTACAGTATTCTTAATTTTGTAGCCCTTCAAAAAATTATTGAGTCAATTACCGGCAAAAATATTAATGCATACATTTCTGAAAATTTTTATTCAAATATTGGGATGAAAAACACAAGCTTCTCCTCGGTTTCGGATTCACTAAATTTTCTGTTTAATTCTCCAGGTGAAAATAATTCAATGTACACTACTGTAAAAACCTACGGTGATGTGATGCTGGAAATAATGGATGGTGTTTCCGGATTTAGCGGCTTACATTCTACAGTATACGATCTTGCAATCTTTGCCCAAATGCTTTTACAGAGGGGATACTATGATGACACACAGTATTTAAAGGCAAAAACAGTTTTAAACTGGTTAGCATTAGAGAAAAACAAAATTCAAAAAGGAATGCGCACCCAACATTACACTACGATGAATGGCAAGCATAATTATATTCCCCAAAAAGGATTTATGTTTGTTGATCCTCAGGGATCTGCAATTATGATAGATATGGAAAAACAAATATTTTTAATAGTACTTAGTAATCCTGGTATTCGCAATCCCGCAAATAAAAGTTTTGTTGAGCTTGTTAGTGATTTGGTTGATTTTATAAATGCTGAAATTAATTAGGAAGTTACGCTTAAAATGAAAATCGCACTCATACAACAATCAGCATCAGAAGATATCAAATCAAACATAA
>CBEPPX010000345.1:0-3058 GCA_965511205.1 uncultured Ignavibacteriales bacterium
GAAAATTATATTACACCGCTTGTTCAGTTTTTTAGAATGCGCGAGAGAAGATGGTAAGATTGAGTAAAATACTTCTGGTTTTTATTTTCTTGTGTTGTACTCAAAGTTTTGCACAACAGGTAACGGCCCTCGCATCAGTAGATTCCAGTAATTACCTGGTTGGAGATTATATCAATTACACTTTAGAAGTAAGAACTCCAAAGGATATTGAAATAACTTATCCTGTTATTGTTGATAGTCTTAAGCAGGTAGAATTGATTAAAGAATTTAAGCCGGAAGTTATTGAATCCAATGATCTTATAACGATTCGTTTCCATTACATAATATCTTATTACGATTCTTCTGAAATAAATATTCCTTCAATTGCAGTTGAGTATAAAACAACAGGAGATACTCTTTCACACATCGTTTATTCTAACCCGGTTACATTTAATGTTCACACTGTTGAAGTTTCTGCTGACACTGATATTGAAGATGTAAAATCACCATTAACCATTCCGTTAGATTGGAAACGGTTACTTCTTTGGTTACTAATTGGAATAGTTGTTTTGGGTACTGGATATTTTCTGTATCGAAGATATAAGAAAAAGAGACTCGAAGCACCTGTAGAGAAAGAGATTATAATAATTCCTGCACACATAAAAGCTTTAACCGAACTTGACAATCTTGAAAAAGAACAGCTCTGGCAAAAAGGATTAATAAAAGAATATCATTCAAACATTACCGGTATTGTAAGAGGATATTTTGAAGATAGATTTGAACTGCCTGCGCTGGAGTTAACAACTTCTGAATCAATGAGCGAATTAAGAAAAGTAAATGAAGCAGAAATAATTTCCGATACAACAAATAGATTCCTAAACAACGCAGATTTGGTAAAATTTGCAAAATTTATTCCTCTTGATTCGGTTAACGAGGAGATGATGGTACAGGCAAAAGAAATCGTTAATAAAACTATTCCCGTGGAAAAGGAAACTGTTGAACAGGAGGAAGTGAATGTTTGATGGAGTAACTTTTGCATATCCCTGGGTTTTATATTTTCTTTTGAGCATTCCCTTATTGATTGCCTGGTATTTATTTAGGGGAATGAAAAGTCAATCGTCTGTAACTTACTCTTCTCTAAGCATTTTTAAAGACGTTCCTTCCACTTTCAGAGAGAGGCTGCGGCATGTTCCAATATTTTTCAGACTGATAGCAATAGGATTACTAATAATAGCGCTGGCAAGACCACAAAATTTTACTTCAGGCAAAAATGTAAGTACTGAAGGCATTGATATTGCCATGGTTCTTGATATTTCGGGCAGTATGCTTGCAGAGGATTTAAAACCAAACAGACTTGATGCAGCTAAAATTGTAATTGATGAATTTGTGGAAGGAAGAATTTCAGATAGAATTGGATTGGTAGTTTTTGCAAGAGATGCTTTCACGCAATGCCCTCTTACTATTGATTACAGCGTTCTCAGAAATCTGCTTCTTGATATACGCAGCGGAATGATTGAAGACGGAACGGCAATTGGTAATGCCATTGCAAACGGTGTTAACAGGTTAAAAGAAAGTGATGCTAAAAGCAGGACAATTATTCTCCTTACAGATGGCGTTAATAACAGCGGCGAAGTCGATCCGATTTCTGCAGCAGAAATTGCTAAAACATTTGGGATTAGAATTTATACAATTGGTGTTGGTACAAGGGGTGAAGCACCATACCCGGTTAAAACACCTTTCGGAACCAGGTACCAGATGGTTCCCGTAGAAATTGATGAAGATGTTTTACAGCAGATTGCCGCGATAACTGATGGACAATATTTCAGGGCTACCAATAACCGTGCGCTGCAAAATATATATGAAAAGATTGACGAGCTTGAAAAAACCAAGATTGAAATTACATCATATAAAAACGCAAGCGAGTTGTTTTACAGCTGGCTTGGATTGGGATTACTCTTCATTCTGGTTGAACTTGGTGTTTCTAGAACAATTTTAAGAAAGATTCCATAACAAGATGTTTAGATTTGCAAACCCGGAATATTTAAACGCTCTCTATCTTCTTCCATTGCTTATAGTGATTTTCTGGCTGCTAAGCAGGAATAAGAAAAAACTGCTTGATAATTTTGCAGATAAAAATCTTCATAATATACTTTTACCTTCCAACAGTTATATAAAAAAATGGATTAAGCTAGGGGTGTTATTAACTGCTGTTGCTTGCCTCGTTATTGCAGCAGCTAACCCACAAGTCGGAACAAAAATGCAGGAAGTAAAGCAATCCGGAATTGATGTTTTTATTTTGCTTGATGTCTCGCTTAGCATGACGGCTGAAGATATAAAGCCAAACCGTTTAGAAAAAGCAAAATATCAGATATCAAACCTGATTAATAAATTAAGAGGAGACAGGATAGGACTCATAATTTTTTCGGGGCAGGCATATATTCAATTTCCGCTAACGACTGATTATTCAGCAGCAAATCTCTTTTTATCGGCAGTAGATGTTAATTCTGTTCCGCAGCCCGGAACAGCTATTGCTACTGCAATTAACCTTGCATTACAATCTTTCGATTCATTAAGCACTGAAAAAGTTATAATCGCAATTACCGATGGAGAAGATCATGAAGGTGATGTTAATGAAGCGGTTAAAGAAGCAGTAAAAAAAGAAGTAAAAATTTATGCGATCGGTTTGGGTTCAACCAGTGGTGTGCCAATTCCGCTTTATAATAATAGAGGACAGCAAGTTGGATTTAAAAAGGATAATGCTGGAAATACCGTTTTAACAAAGCTTGATGATAAAACTCTTAAGGATATTGCATTATATGGTAACGGCAAATATTTTCGCGGAACTAATTATGATGATCATCTTGATAAAATTTATACAGAACTTTCCGAAATGGAAGAATCGGAATTTGGGGTTAAAAAAGTTACTGATTACGAGGACCGCTTTTATTATTTTTTAATTCCGGCTATCCTGCTTTTGATGATTGAGTTATTTATTTCTGAAAAACGTTCTCTATTGTATGCAAGATTAAATAAAAAATTAGGACTTGAACAATGATTCTTAATGAAGATATTTTAAAGA
>CBEPPX010000346.1:0-3052 GCA_965511205.1 uncultured Ignavibacteriales bacterium
TTGTAGATGAAAACTCGCTCGTTATCATTTCATCCTATTCGGGTAATACTGAAGAGACCCTATCTGTTTTTGAAGAAGCTTTAAAAAGAAAATGCAAAATTGCTGCAATTACTTCCGGCGGACAGGTTAAAAAGATTTGTGATGAGAAAAAATTATGCTGTATTAATATTCCCCCCGGTTATCAACCTCGCTACGCACTTGGTTTAGGTTTCTTTTCGCTGCTCAATTTGTTACAACAGTCGGGAATTGTTGAAAACCAGGATAGTATTGTTATGCAAATTAGTTCACTCTGGAAAAAGAAAGGTCAAGAATATTCAATTGAAGAGAATAAGGCTTTATCAATTGCGATAGAGCTTACTGGATTTTTGCCCATAATCTATTCAGCTGTTCAACTTACTTCGGCAGCGGGATATAGGTTCAAATGCCAGCTTAATGAAAATTCAAAACTTCACGCTTTTTCAAATGTAATTCCTGAGATGAATCATAATGAAATAATCGGCTGGGAAACTTTTGAAGAAAAAAAATTATTTACTAAGGTAATTACTTTATCAGATCCTGAATATCATCCCCAAATAAAAAAACGATTTAAGATTACCAGCGAGCTTGCAAAGCAAAGCGGCGTAGAAATAATAAATATCGAAAGCAAGGAAAAAAACAGGAAGGTACGATTATTTGATTTGATTTATTTGTGTGATTGGATATCTTACTACCTGGCACTGTTACGAAACCATGATCCGTCGGAAATATCGTATATAGATGAATTAAAGAACCGGCTCACATAAAAAATTATTTTTTCATTATTGCCTTGCTGGATTTTTTTCATGCGATTGTATTCAATCAATTTAAAACAAATCGTAGTTTACTTCTGCTTTCTTTTTTTCATTACTGCCGAAGTTACACTAGCTCAGTTTTTCTTTTTTGGCAGGAATAAAGTTCAGTATGAAGAATTTGATTGGCAAATTCTTCGAACCGAACACTTTGATATTTATTACTACGATGAAATGGGGAGGATAGCCGAGATTGGTGCATACTATGCGGAAGAAGTTTACGATGAACTAAAAGTTGAATTAAACCATGTAGTAACTCGCCGCGTTCCATTAATCTTTTATAACACTTCAATTGATTTTCAACAAACAAATACTACTTCCGGCTTAATACCGGAAGGTGTTGGTGGATTTTTTGAATTCCTGAAAGGACGGGTAGTACTCCCTTCAAACGGCTCGTTGCACGACTTTAGGCATGTTATTCGGCACGAGCTTGTTCATGTTTTTATGACAAATAAAATTTACCGTATTTTAAAAGACCATCGCATTCCTACAAGCAAAATGCCACCATTATGGTTTGTAGAAGGTCTTGCAGAATTTCTTTCAACTGAAGTTGATGCGCAAGCAGAAATGATTATGAGGGATGCGGTTATTAACAACTACTTTGTAGGTTTGCAAGATATATATAGGATTTTTGGTTCTTTCCTTATGTACAAAGAAGGACAAAATTTTTTAGAGTTTGCATCTGAAAAATACAGTAAGGAAAAAGTGCTGCTCCTGTTAGAAAATTTTTGGATGTATCCTAAGTTCAGCGAGGTAATTGAACACACCTTTCAAAATGATTATGAAAAAATTGATTCTGAATGGCAGTATTACCTGAGAAAAAAATATTTTCCACTTATGGAAGATAATTATCCAACTGAATTTGGATCGCAAAAAATCACTGAGGATGGTTATAATTTTTCACCTGTTTATTTTGAAATAGATAATAGAAAATATTTATACTTTTTAGCAAACAGGGATGGCTACTCTTCACTTTACAGGGTTGAACTTACTCCCGAATATCTAATTTTTGATTATCCCGAACTGATTCTAAGAGGGGAAATGACTGAAGAGTTTGAATCGTTCCACCTATTCCAGGCATCCATAGACATTTCAAAAAATGGTTTGCTCGCTTTCATTACAAAAAAAGGGGGCTCAGATGCTCTTCATTTCTATTCAGTTTATGAAAAAGCAGTTGTTAAAACTTTCCAGAAGAATGAATTAATTAATATATCTTCTCCAAAGTATTCTTCGGATGGAAACAGGTTGGTCTTTAACGCAGTTGATAGGAAGGGTTTCAGCGATTTATTCATTTTAGAATTAGCTGATGATGAATTGTACCGCCTCACAAACGATTATTACGATGATAAAGATCCATCTTTTGGCTTAACAGATTATCAAATACTTTTTTCTTCAGATAGAACAGGTGATGAATTTGCTCATAAGTATAATCTCTTTTCTTATAACCTTAATAATCATGAAATAAAATATGTTACTTACTTAGAAGCGAATAGTTTTTCACCGGTTGTTTCACCCAATAAGCAAAATCTTTTATTTACTTCGGATTTAGATGGGGTACAGAATTTATACGAACTCCCAGTAGAAAACAACGAATTTGAAACTAAAGTTTCTAAAGTTTCCAGCTTTATTTCCAGTGCTTTTAATCCATGTTATATTGATTCTTCCACTATTGCATTCGCAGGTTTTGAAAACTTTTCATTTGATCTTTTCACAAAAAGAATAGAACGTGCAAATAGAGATTCTTCTTTAGTTGTTGAAATGAATTTAGATACAGTTCATACAATCTGGCAGGCAAAATTGCTTCAGCTTCCTTCCGAAAGAAAAAAAATCGAATACGAAAAGGAATATTCTCTTGATTTTGCGCAAAGTGTTGTAGCAACCGATCCAGTTTTTGGAACACGTGGTGGAGCTGTATTTTCAGTAAGCGATCTGCTGGGTGATGACAGGTATTCGGTATTGATTTACAACTCGGCAGGTGTTCAAAGCGATATTTTAAAAAGTTTTAACATTGTACTTCAAAAAATAAGTTTTGGCGACAGGGTAAATTTTGGTTATGGTATTTTTCATCTTAGCGGTAGAAGATTTGATAGAACTGATCCTGATGAATTCTTTTACGAAAGAAGTTTTGGTGCTTCATTTTTACTCAGTTATCCAATCTCAAAGTTTCAACGATTGGAAGCAACTGTAACAATCCACAATTCGAATAAGGAAATTATTCCAAACGT
>CBEPPX010000347.1:0-3038 GCA_965511205.1 uncultured Ignavibacteriales bacterium
ATTAAAATATTCTAAAGTTAGATTAATTTACTAAAAAAATCCTAAATATAATTAATTTTGCTATCAGACGATATTTTTTCTTTTCGAATATTTTTAGCTATTAAAGCATCAGGTGTAACCGGGTCAACCACAATTGATCCACAATTGTTTAGTATTTCCGCGGCAGTTTCTGATCCAAGGACAGCAAAAAAGTTATCTATACTTGATTGACAAGTAAATATAAATATATCCGGGTATTGTTTTTGAAGCTCAGCAATTAGTTCGGGCTTAGGTTGATTTGGTAAGATATCGAAGACTTTTATTGAATGAGTTTTTATATCCAAATTATTTAGCTCATTGGATATTTTATCAAGAGGTGAATCATCTAGAATTCTTAGAAGTTTTTTATCAGGGATTCCGTAGTTTTTTAAAAAATCGTTGCGAAAAGAATCCGGGTTAAATGCTTCAGAGATATAATCAGGATTCAGCCCAAAGGATTCGATCGTTTTTGCCAACCCGTAACCCACAGCCGCAATTTTTTTACCCCCAAAAATCCTTGAATCTAATTTTTCTTTCTTCAGTAATTCCCAAAAGAATTTAACTGCGTTTTTACTGGTAAACAATATCCATTCAAAATCATCTTCTGAAAATAATTCCTTTAAATTAATTTCTGGATTGCTTGATTGAATCTTCAGTACATTAAGTGGAAACATCTCTGCGCCAAGATCATAAAGCATATTATGTAAATCATCAAATTGTTCTTGCGCTCCGGCAACAGCAATTCTCTTATTGAATAATGGTTTCTTTTCATACCAGGAAATACTTTCCCTGAGTGCAACAGTTGGACTAACCATAATAATTACAGGGGCCTGAAAATTTTGCTGCTTAAAATCTTCTGCAATTTTATCAAGTCGTGCAGTTAATGTTCTTTGCTTTGGGAGGGTCCCGTTTTCAATTGCTGCAGCAGGTGTTGCAGGATCCATTCCGTATTTTATCAGATTTTCACTTATTGCTTCAATCCTTGAAGCGCCCATATAAATTATAAGCGAAGTGTTTTTCAGCTTTGCTAACTTATCCCAATCTACCTGTGTGCCTGGTTTATCGGGGCATTCGTGCGCAGTTATAAATATACATTGAGTTATAAGTCCACGTTGAGTTATTGGTATTCCACTATAAACAGGCGCAGAAAGACCGGATGTTATACCGGGAATAATTTCAAATTCAATTCCGGCTTTTTTAAGTTCAAATACTTCCTCGGATCCTCTTCCATAAACAAATGGATCGCCCCCTTTTAAGCGAACAACATTAAGACCCAATTTTGATTTGTTGATTAATATTTCAGTTATTTTCTCCTGTTCAATTGGATGATACCCGGATTCTTTTCCTACAAACACTCTCTCACAATTTTCATTGCAGAATGATAATAATTTGGTATTAATTAATCTATCATATACAACAACATCTGCTTGTTTTAATTTTTCCAATGCATTTAAAGTTATAAGCCCCGGATCACCAGGTCCGGCTCCTGCAATAAATACTTTACCATTTTGATTTTTTTTGATCATTGTTAATTTTGTAAATCTTTTAAAATACGTTGCACATATTCATTTGCTTTTTTCTTTCCATCATTAGCTAAAACTATCTCCCAGTCAATCATTAAGAAATTCATAAAAGCCTTTTCTTTTACCTTATGTGATTTATACTTTTTATTACTTAATAAAAGTTTTCTGAATTCTCCAGCCAGTTCAATTACTTTTTCATAATAGGAAGGGAATAATTGGTCTAATTTATTTTTAATTTCCTTCACATAAAAAGGAGCAATGCCCTGGGAGGAAACCGAAATAGTTAAGTCTCCTCGCTTTAAAATTGCTGGTAAAATAAAATCACACAGATCCGGTATATCTGCAACATTTAACAGAATATTTTTTTCAGTACAATCTTTACGAACCAGCTTATTTATTTTAGGATTATCAGTTGCACAAAAAACAATTTTAAAATTTTTAAGATATTCTTTTGAGTAGACTTTTTGAATCACTTTAATTTTATGTTTCTTATTTAGTTCTAAAAGCGGTTCGCAAAATTTTGGAGAGATAACGGTTACCTTGGTTTGAAAATCCCGAAGAGAGATAACTTTTCTAAATGCTACTTTTCCACCTCCAACTACTAAACAGGGGTAGTTTTTAAGATTTAGAAGAAGAGGGAAATAGATCGCATTTTTGTTTTCATTCATATTGCTTTATTCCTAGCTGTCAAATTTTGTTAAATATGCAATAAATATCAAAGGGATAAGTAAATATGTAATCATTGTGTTGCTTAAGATTTTAAGATAGTATTTTTTCCGATTTCAATTCCATTGATTTAATAAAGTATTTAACTATTTTTCTTATTGTCATTAAAAACTCCACATAATATTTATTAACCTTGAGACCCGGGACTTTGTTAAAAGTATCAAGAATATGAGGGCTAGTTCTATTAACATTCTGCTAAAAATTGCAACATTTTGTATTGTTCTTTTGCTTCTTTTTCATTCCGGCTGCAAGCAAGAATCCTTCAAAATTGAAAAGGGATTGAATGAAAAGTTAAACTTCAGTTATTTAAAATATCAGGATGCTCTTAAAAATACTTTCATTGGCGATGACTTATATAATATACTTGCAGACTCATCATTTCAATACTTTGATTCTTTAAAACATTTTTATTCCGCAAGAAATTTTCAACCGGTTTACATAAATAGCTTTGAGAAAAAAGATTTAGTTTATTCCTTACTCAACATTTTTTACAAAGCGGATGAGCATGGTATAAGCCCGGAACATTATTATCCCGGGTTGATTGAGAAAGAGTTTTTCGAGGCAATTAATGATACTATAAATATTCCCGGTAGATACAATCATCTTGCAACTGCTGAACTGCTGGTATCTTATGCAATTCTAAAATATAGTTATCATATGCGTTATGGTCTGGTAAATCCAAAAGAACTTTTTCCCGATAGTTATTATTTACCTGTTGCTGATTTATCGCAAACAGGTTTGTTTGAACCGCTTAAACAGATTAAGATCATT
>CBEPPX010000348.1:0-3034 GCA_965511205.1 uncultured Ignavibacteriales bacterium
AAAGCAATTGAAAAACTGAAAAAGAAACCGAAGAAAAAAACTACTGAAAAAAAAATCCGCAACGGCAAAGAAAGCAAAAGCAAAGAAAAAGAAGAAGAAAAAATAATTATTCAATTAAATTAATTCTATTTTAATTTATTTAAGCCTGCTTTGCCGGGCTTCAATTTTAACTACGAGTACTGAAAATAAAAAGGAGTATATATTGGGAACTAAGACACTTGCAATTATTAAACCTGATGCAGTTGAAAATGGTCATACAGGAGAGATAATATCGATGATAATTAATGCCAATTTCAAAATTAAAGCTATGAAAATGACACAGCTAACCGAGTCATCCGCAAAGGGATTTTATGAAATTCATAAGGAACGACCATTTTTTGGCGAGCTTGTAGAATATATGACTTCAGGTCCGTGCGTTCCTATGGCGCTGGAAAGAGAGAATGCTGTGGAAGAGTATAGAAAACTTATTGGAGCAACAGATCCCGCAAAAGCTGATGAAGGAACTGTAAGAAAACTGTTCGCTAAAAATATTCAAGCCAACGCAGTGCACGGTTCTGATTCTGATGAGAATGCTGCTATAGAGATTGCTCACTTTTTTTCGCGTAATGAACGCTTAAATAATTTTACCGATTAAATTTTTCTATTAATCCTTACAATCAGCCCTGCGAAAACAGGGCTATTCCATTTAATTTAATAATGAAATTATCCATCACAATCATTCTTTTCTTACTTTCCACTTCTGCGTTAAGCTGCAGTCAACCTTTGCAAGATAAACAATTTTTGTTTGGTTCAGATGTTTTGGTAAATGAAAGTCTTCACTTACTGGATGACGAAAGAGTTGGAGTTGTATCCAATAAAAGTTCTGTACTGATGAATGGCGTTCATTTGGTTGATACACTTTTATCACTTGGAATAAATGTTACTGCACTCTACTCTTTAGAACATGGTTTCAACCAGGAGTTTGCTGATGGCGTGTTAATAAAAAGTCCCGAAGAAAAAATTAAAAATATTCCGGTTCATTCACTTTATGGAAAAGCTAAAAAGCCAACTGAAGAAATGCTCGCAGATGTTGATATTATTTTATTTGATGTTCAGGATGTTGGTGCAAGATTTTACACTTACATTTCTTCAATGTTCTACATCTTACAGGCAACTGCAGAAAATAACATTAAGGTAATAGTTTTGGATCGCCCTAATCCCCTTAGTGGCAAAGGGGTTGAAGGACCTGTTCTTAATAATGATTATAATTCATTCTTTGGCATTGCTCCCATTCCGATTTTGCATGGAATGACAATTGGAGAACTTGCAATGTTATTTATTTCAGAAAATTATATTACAGCTTTTTCCCCACCGGATGTTGAAATAATTAAGATGAAAAGATGGGAAAGAAATAATTATTGGGATGACTTAAAATTAACGTGGCTTCCTACTTCGCCTAATATTCCTACTTTTGAAACTGCACTGGTTTACCCGGGGACCTGTTTAATAGAAGGTACAAATATTTCTGAGGGTAGAGGGACAGAAAATCCGTTTCTAACAATTGGCGCACCGTTTATTAATCCTGATAACCTGATAAGTGAATTAAAGGTCGATGAATCAAGTGGCATCATACTCTTCCCGACTGAATTTATTCCTGTTGAGATTAAAGGCAAAACAGTTAATCCAAAATTCAATGGAAAGAAATGTTATGGGATTAATATTAAGGTAACAGATAAAACAAAATTTGGTGCAATTGGTTTTGGGCTAAAACTGGTTTACACTTTACACAAATTATATCCTGATAAATTTGAATTCAGAGAAAATCATTTTGATTTGCTTACAGGAACTAATAAGATAAGGTTATCAATCGAAAAGGGTGGTTCTCCTCATCTTATTAAAAAATTATGGCAGGAAGATTTAAATAATTTTAAAAAGATTAGAAACAAATACTTACTATATTGAGGAGAAAATGTACAGATACACTATAATTATTTTAGCATTAGCAATGCTCTTATTTGGCTGTGATAATAAAAAACCAGCCGAAGAACAAACAGAAGAAATTAACCTTACGCAGGTTGATAGTTCTGATCTTGTTACTACGGAAGTTGAAGATGAAAATGAATTTTTCTTTTTTAGATATAAATTTAATGAGGGTGAATCATTAAACTACAGGTTAACGGTTGTTTCTCAATCAGAACAAAATATTGTAGCTGATACTTCCATTACTCAATCGTTCAATCAGACTGTTAAATATGCAATAAATTTTCAGGTTATAGAATTAGATGAAGATAGCGTTGCAGAACTTAAGTGTACAATTACTGCTGTTAACCTGGATGCAAGTTTAAATGGTGAGCTTATTTCTTATAAATCTGGCTTTACTCTGGATTCTGTGGATGTTATAAAGTTTGCAGAATATGAATCCTTAGTTAATAACCAGTTCCGCTTAAGAGTAAATTCTGTAGGTGAGGTTGCAGATGTTTACAAAGTTGATAAAATATCCAACAAATATCTCGATCTTCGAGGCATGCAGGATTCACTTAGCACAGATCAAAAAGAGGCAGTAAAAAATGATTTGCTTAACGCTGTGTTAAAACCTCTTATGGGACAAATTTTCAGGGTGATGCCTGCTAAACAAATGGCTAAAGATTCAAGCTGGACTTATTCAAAAGCAGCAATTCCTATGATGGTCTTCCAGGTAGAGTACCATAACATTTATAAAGTTGAAAACCTGGAATTACTTGATGGCGAAAAGCTAGCAGTTATAAATGGTACTATGAGTACAAATATAACAGGCGATCCAAATTACAGCGAGCAGGGAATTAGCTATGTATTCGAAAAACCAGTATCATCAGCAGGCGGTAAGGTTTATTTTAACCTTGATAAAGGATTAGTACAGAAGAGTAAAACAGAAACAAGATTGGAAACATCTTACAAAATGGAAATGCCCTCTCCGCAAGGTTTGATGAAAGGCAGTACAAAAGAAGTAATAATTAACAAAAATATTTTAGAGCTGTTGTAATTAATAAAGGTCGGGTTGTTCGCCCGACCTTTTTGT
>CBEPPX010000349.1:0-3022 GCA_965511205.1 uncultured Ignavibacteriales bacterium
TCTCGTGAAATTAAGCTCTCTTCGTCCGCAATATTTTCATTCAATGTTTTCCATCTGTATGCTATCATTCCAAAGCCCAGCAGAATAAACGACCCTATAAAGATTACAAGGAAGAGGTAAACAAACATCCCTGGATCAACAAAAGAGTGAACCGAGGCATCGCCAAGTACACCGCTCCGAGTTAAAAATGTAGAATAGAGTACAAGTACATAAGTAAGAATACAAAGCATTAAATTTGTCTTTGCAAATTTTCCAATACCACCTTTTGCCTGCGTTTTTCTTTGCACAAGCATTGTGTGAATAGCTCCAACACCAACCAGCCATGGTATTAAACTTGAGTTTTCAACGGGATCCCAAGCCCAGTAGCCTCCCCAGCCAAGCATTTCGTAAGCCCAATAACCCCCCATCATAATGCCTAATCCTAAAACACCCATTCCGGCAAGCAGCCATGGAAACGATTGTTTGACCCACTGAGTGTAATCATTTTTCAAAAGAGCGGCTATCGCAAATACAAATGGTACTGTTGCCATCGAAAAACCTAAAAAGAGAATTGGCGGGTGAATCTGCATCCAGAAGTTTAGTAACTGCGGATTCAACCCTCTTCCATCAACTATAAACTCATTTACAGAAACACCTGAACCTGCTAAGAGTTGAACAAGTTCGGAATCAATTTTGATAAATCCCTGGTTTGTGCCGGGATCGGAAAAGAAAAACGACTGGATAAACGGAAGATTAAAATATTCCTGGTTTAAATTCTTCAGTTCTAGAAAAACAGGAGTTGTCCAGATTAATTCAAATGGATTTTTAAACCATGGAGAAACCATTATTAAGAGGAACGTGGTTGCAAGTGCAAAAACTGCCATCACTCTTGGTTCAAGGTCTCCTCGTTTAGAAGCATAAGATTGCAGTACAATACCTACAATTGAAGTAAGCAGAAGCCACAACATAAAGCTGCCTTCCTGCCCGCCCCAGAATGAAGCAATTAAAAATCCGGTAGGAAGTGCGTTATTACTGTATCCCTGAATATATTTATACTCGTATTGATGAGTTAAGATTGCATATAATAATAAGACTGATGCAGCAATTACGAGCATAGTCATTGCATGGTAAGCAATTCTTCCGTAATTAAGTGTGTTCGCATATCCCCTGAAATTAAGGTAGTACATAACCATAGCTAAAATGCTAAAGGCAAGAGCCATGGTGAGCACAATACTTCCAATCATAAATTCCTCTGTAAAACTTTACTGAAAATTAGTAAGCCCAACTACAAGCTTGATGACGTTACGTTTTCTTCCTCGTACTTGCTGGGGCACTTGGTAAGAATATCTTTTGCGTGAAAGTATCCGTCTTTGTATTTACCTGTTACAACAACGCTGGTAGCCGTTTCAAAATTGTTTGGTATAGTACCTTCGAAAATTACTTTCATCTCGTTGCCGTTTTCATCAGTCATAAAAAACGAAAATGTTTTATCATCTTTATTTATTTCGTATTGTTTTTCTTTTACCCAGCTTCCGGTTGCTTTAACTGTTTTTGTAGAAGCTTTAACTGTGGTAAAGTTATCTGCATATTCAATATTACTTTGAGTAAAAAGGTAACCCATTAGTATTAAAAACACGGCTATTATAATGCCGCCGAAAACATATTTATTTTTCATATTTATCTCCGGTTAATTCATTTTCAACAAACTTAATTCTTTTATCTAAACTCCACATATAGAAAAATATTCCTGTCCAAACAATCAAAACAATTATCAGCACTATATAGATGGCATTATCTGACAGAAAATTAAAAAGACCTTCCAAGTTATCCTCCCTGTCCCGATCCCATCGGGGTTATTAATTGATTATTAATTTTGTCCCGATATATAATCGATTTGTAGCCAACTTTCCACATCCAAAAAAATAATATTGTAAAGCCTATTAATGATAAAAAGAAAATCAACTGCATATTAGAATTCATCTGGAAATCTACTACGGGACCTGCATTCGAATCTTCGGCAGAACCGGGATGCAATCCTTTCATAATTCGAGGCATAACAAAAATAAAAAACGGAACGGTTACAAAGGCGATTAATGAATAAACCGCAGAAAGTGTTGCTCTTTTATCCTCCGATTCAATTGAGGAACGAAGTGCAAATAAAGCTCCGTAAATTAGGAGGATCGCAAAAATGCTTGTCTGCCTGGGATCCCAACTCCAAAATGATCCCCATGCAAATTTAGACCAAACCGAACCTGTAACTGTAGCCAGTATGCAAAACACCATTCCAAGCTGCGCTGCAGCATATGCCTTCGCATCATCATCTAAGTTTTTTGTTTTTAAATACTTAAAACTGAAAATTGTTGACAATAAAAAAGCAATAACTGTTAACCAGGCAGTGGGAACATGGAAGAAAATAATTTTTGCATTCTCTTCCAAACCGGGGATTAATGGAAATTCGTACCAGAAACTTGGCTTCTCAACTATAGGAAAAGCAATTCCGGCAACTGACACAAAAACCAAGAGCAGGTATAAGAAGATTTTCCATAACATAAATTAAAACTCTTATTTTTTAAGCTAAATTGCTAATCTTTCCAGATAAAATCGAATAGCATGTAGGAAGCTGTGAGCATAATCACATCATAACCAACAATAATTGCTATTTCAAACTTACTTTCTTCAAAGCTTGTGCCATCAAAAGAAAATAAAGTTAACTGAACACAGGTTAGAATCAAAGGCAATAAAATTGGAAATGAGAGTACCGGGTAGAGTGTTCCTTTTGCACCAGCTTTTGCAATTATCGCAGCAATTATTGTGGATGCAACAGCAAGCCCGATATTGCCAATGATGAAGGTGAGAAAAAACAACGGATAATTTTGAATTGCAAATTCTTCAAAGAACGCAGAGTAAAGGATTGCAATTACAGCATTCATACAAAAGACAAGGATAACATTAAATAGAAGCTTGCCCGAAAAAACTATTGAGGGGGAAGCTATTAGTTGTAAGGTAGTTGTAGTTCCCCTCTCTTCTTCTGAAACAAAAGCTC
>CBEPPX010000350.1:0-3015 GCA_965511205.1 uncultured Ignavibacteriales bacterium
TTGCCCCATCAATCTTAAGTACTTCGCCATTACTTCCGCCTACATATAATCTGTTGGCAGGAGTTTTTGAAATAGATAGTGCTGTAACATTGCTGCCACCAGTTGAGGCATTGTTCATAGTTACCCAGTTAGCGGTAGTAGATACATCTGTGCTTCTGAGTACTCGATCACCCGCCGCAAAATACATAATATCGTTGCTATTAAGGTCGAGTACGAATGGATTAACAAATGCAAATGGACCACCAGTTTGGGGTTGGATAAAATCATCAGCAGTTAGTGTTCCATTTGAGTATTGCTGGCGAAATAACCACCCATTTTGGCCTTCCAGGTATACAGTGTGATCGGTTGCAGATATTTTTCTAACTTCTGCATAGCCTCCGTCTGCACCATGATTCCAATCAACCCAGTCAGTATTGAAATCACCAGAAAATGTTGTGTAATTTCCGTTATCCTGAAGTCCGCCGGCTATAACCATATCATTCGCAGTAATAGGATCAATAGCTAAAGAATAAAACTGGGAAGTGACATATCCTCTGCTTATATTTGCCCACGATACAGGGGATTGAGTGACATCATTTGTTCTGCTTAATCCACCATCATGCCCGGAGTAAAGTATATTTGAATTGGGTGAATTTAAAAATGCAAGCGAGTGCTGATCGGGATGATGATTTGCATATCCTGAAATATTATTAGCCGTAGCATAACCACCTATCCATTCTGCAGCTGTAACCTGCGTGGCAAAGCCATCTGTCGACCGGTAAATATTGGTACCACCGATAAGTACGAAATTAGCATCGTCAGGTCTAACTTTTATAACCATGTCATATGAACCCTGTACATTCATTCCACCGACAGGTGGAACAGTTGCGGGTAGATTTGCAGTTAAGTTTGTCCAATTTGTAGTGGATGCATCATATTTCCACAACTCAGTTTGTGTAGGTCCAACTCCTGCTGTATAAGCCCAAACGTATAATATGTTTTCATTTGAAGGCGCAATTGCCATAACTATTCTTTCGTAATTAGTTAAAGCACCAGGTGTTATATCTGTCCACGTAGCACCATCATCTGCTGAAGTGGAAATACCATCATCCGTTTCTCCGAAAGGAATTGCAGCGTAAATAACACCTGTAGTAGTGATTTGTACATCGGACATTGTACGACCCGTAAACGTACTTCTAACCATATTCCAAGTTGTTCCGGCATCCTGGCTCCTCATTACAACATTGGATGCTGCTGCAAATATACTGCCTGTTGATTTATTAACATTAATATTGTTCACATAATTCCATACTGAATTCCAAGATTGTGGAGTGCCACTTGTGGTGGATGGCAGTAAAGTCCAGGTCTCTCCGTTGTCCATAGATTTAAAGACACCATCACCCAAAAATGTAGCAGAAAAATGAGCTCCGGCTGAATTACCAATGGATTCACCTGTCCCGGCATACCATGTATTTTCCTGGCCAGGTCGGGTATCCTGTGCTAAACAGGTTACACTGTGAATAACATTTGGAGAAAGTTTGTTTGCCCAAGTACCTCCGTCATCATTAGATTTAAAGATACCACCAGACACCCCACCTGCAAGTATTGTTATATTCGGTGCTGTTTGTGTTCTAATATCAATTCCAAGCGCACGGGTTCTTCCACCCCTGTTTATTGGACCGCGCTTTGTCCATGTTGCTAGGTTGCCCTTGTTGAGTGAAATAGACTCAACTGTAGGTAGATTCGAAGCAAACTCTAATTCCTTCATCCTTATGCTTTCAGGTATTTCTCCAGTGGCCGGATCAACCAGCATTCTTCTTTCAAATTCAAATCGGGCAAACGGATCATCCTTTGGACCCAGTTCTGTCTTGGCATATTTTAAGTCTGTTGTAACAGACTTATTTCCATTGTAAAAGAATACCATTGCTACTGCAGCAATTAGTAAGCCTACAACAAAGACAGTCAGATTTTTTTTGTTCATAAGTCTCTCCTATATTTTATTTATAATTAAGATAAATTAATTTGTTTCATAACCGTGAACCTGGAATTTTGGAGCAGTTTCATCTAACTTTTTTGATAAAGACACTACTGCAGTAAATTCGTCTCCTACCTCTAATCCGGGATATTCTTCTTCCATATTAGGGAATAGTTCTTTTGTGGTTTTTTCAAGAGTAAAAAGGAATTTTATTCGTACTTCTTTACCCATTACAAGCTGTGGAAATGCAGAACCGGAAACAGCTGAAGTAACTTTAACTAAAGCTATACAAGGAACCTCAGAACAAGGACCGTTCAAATTACCAGTATCTGAAACAGGTTCTATTTCTGTAATGGTCCCAACAATTTTTGCGGTACCTGGTGATATATCAGATTCCTTCAATATTTTGTTCTCCTTTGGTGAAGAACAGTTCAAAAGCAGAATTGATAATGAAAATGCCAAGGTGGCAAATATGAATTTTGTAATACGCATAGTCCTCTCACTTAAGTTTAAAAAAGATAGTAGATAGTTGGTTGGATAATTGGTGGTGAACCACTATTTGCTAATTGTCAAACGAAGATATAAATAAATGTATAACTGCGCAATAGCAGTGAGAAATAAATATGTTGCCACACTAATATTATTAATTATTGGATAGGACATTTAATTTTTTTAATATGTTAAGCACACCCAATAAAATCAGGCAATTTGGGGTCAATGAAAGGATTATAACAATTACAAAAGCATAAAGATAATCGAACTCTTTTATCTGATTTTAGGAAGGAGTTTTAGTAAAAAATGATTTAACTTTAGAAGAAAATAGGATGGAAATGATAATGGATTTGTGCCCGGTTAAGATAAATAAGTATTGGAATGCAAGGGTGTTGTTAATCTATCCGCCAGTAGATCCATTATCACTTAATATTTAGGTTTGATTTTTTCTTAATAGAATATAAAAAGCCGGTTCCTTTTACAAAACCGGCTTAAGATTAATCGAATAATAACTAAATATTTATTTCATCAAAATCATCTTCTTGCTTTGCACAAATGAGCCTGATTCT
>CBEPPX010000351.1:0-2998 GCA_965511205.1 uncultured Ignavibacteriales bacterium
AGCGTTAACTCTTCAAAATAAAGTTTATCGCAAATATCATAATCTGTGCTTACGGTTTCCGGGTTGCAGTTAATCATAATCGATTTATAGTCACATTTATTAATTGCATTAACTGCAGTAACACAACACCAGTCAAATTCAACAGAAGAACCGATCCGGTATGCACCGCTGCCAAGTACTACAATCTGCTTCTCTTCGCCCTGCGCAATATCATCTTCCTCTCCATGGTAAGTAAGGTAGAGGTAATTTGTTTGTGCTGGATATTCCGCTGCAAGTGTGTCTATCTGCTTTACAACCGGAATAACATTTAATTTTTTTCGTTTCTCCCTAACCTCTTCCTCATTTCTTTTTGTTAAGATAGCGATCTGGTTATCCGAAAAACCGTTTCTTTTTACTTCAAGCATAAGATCATTATCAATTTCATCAAGTGTTAATTCAATCAGCTTTTTCTCAATCTCGATAATGTTTTTCATCTTATATAAAAACCATGGAGTGATCTTTGTGAGCTGATGTATCTTTTCAACCGAGTATCCTTTTTGAAGTGCGAGTGCAATTGCAAATATTCTTTTATCGGTTGGCTCTGATAATTCTTTATCGAGATCTTTAAATTGAAGATTATTGCAGACAAAACCATTCAATCCAACATCAAGCATTCTTATAGATTTTTGAAGAACTTCCTCAAAACTTCTGCCTAAACTCATAACTTCTCCAACAGATTTCATTTCCGAACCAAGTTTAGTACTAACCTGTTGAAACTTTTGAAGATCCCATCTTGGAAACTTAAGTGCAACGTAATCGAGTGTTGGTTCAAAACAAGCAGAAGTTTCCTGTGTAATATTGTTTTCGATTTCATTTAAAGCATAACCCAGAGCCAGTTTTGTTGCAATGAACGCAAGCGGGTAACCTGTTGCTTTGGATGCAAGCGCAGAGCTTCTGCTAAGGCGGGCGTTAACTTCAATTATCCTGTAATCACCTGTGTTGGGATTTAATGCATACTGAATGTTGCACTCCCCAATTACTCCAATATGTCTAATTAATTTTATTCCTATTGATCTCAGTTTGAAGTTTTCTTTAGCAGAAAGAGTTTGAACAGGAGCTATCACAACACTATCACCTGTATGAATTCCCATTGGGTCAATATTTTCCATTGAGCAGGTGGTGATGCAATTATCGTATTTATCCCGGACAATCTCATACTCAACTTCTTTCCATCCGTAAAGAGATTCTTCAATTAAAATTTGATTTGTAAAACGGAAAGCTTTGTTAGCTTTTTCTATAAGTTCCTTTTCGTTATTAACAATACCTGATCCTAAACCCCCAAGAGCGTAAGCTATTCTTACCATAACGGGAAAACCGATTTCATTTGCAGCTTCAATTGCTTCCTCAGCATTGCAAGCAGTTTTACTTTCAGCTACTTTTAAATCAATTTCACTACATTTTTCTGAAAACAAAAGTCGGTCCTCTGTTTCCATAATAGCTTGAATAGGTGTACCAAGTACTTTTATATTGTGTTTTTCAAGTATGCCTTTCTCAAAGAGTTCAACTCCAACATTAAGCGCAGTCTGTCCGCCAAACTGAAGAAGAATGCTGTCCGGTTTTTCTTTTTCTATTATTCTTTCAACAAATTCTTTTGTGATGGGAAGGAAGTAAACTTTATCTGCAAAACCCTCAGATGTTTGGATTGTAGCAATGTTAGGATTAATTAATACGGAAACAATTCCATCTTCTTTTAAGGCTTTAATTGCCTGGCTGCCGGAATAATCAAACTCACCCGCCTGCCCTATTTGCAGAGCGCCTGAACCGAGTATTAATACTTTTTTTGGTTTATGTTTTTTTATCATAAAATTAATGTTACATGTATTTTCTTAGCGCCTCTGCGACTTAGCGGTTATTTTTTTTACCGCAGAGACGCGAAGACGCAGAGGTTAACAACCGAGCGCCCGTACGAACATATCAAAAATAAACTCACAATCATCCGGTCCCGGAGATGCTTCAGGATGAAACTGTGCTGCAAAAAAAGGTTTGGAAATATGTACAAGTCCCTCGTTCGTTCCATCGTTATCGTTAACAAACCACTCTCTCCAATCCTGCGGCAGCGAATCCGATTTAACTGCATAACCATGATTCTGGGAAGTGATAAAACATCTTTTGGTTCCCATTTCGTTGCACGGCTGATTATGCCCGCGATGACCGTACTTCAGTTTATAAGTATCGGCTCCGGCAGCAAGAGCAAGTATTTGCGAGCCCAAACAAATCCCCAGCATTGGAATATTTTTTTCCATCGCTAGTCTTGTGTTTTCAATTGTTGCTTTATTCATCTTAGGATCGCCGGGACCGTTAGAGAGCAGAATTCCATCAGCTTCTATTTGTGTAAAATCATAATCGAAAGGAACGCGAATAACTGAAATATCTCTACCCAAAAATGCACATATAATGTTATTCTTCGTTCCGCAATCAACCAAAATAATTTTCTTTTTACCTGCAGAATATTCCTTAGGTTCTTCAACAGAAACTTCCTTTACAAGATCAGTTTTATTTGGATCTGCACAATCAACATCATCATTACCTTCAAAAACTATATTTCCAAGCATTGTCCCTTTATCGCGGAGCTTGCGGGTTAACATTCTTGTATCAATCCCGGTTATCGCAGGAATTTTTTCCTCCTTTAACCAATCACCCAGAGATTTTTCTGCAGACCAGTGAGAGTATTCAGCTGAATAATTGGAAGCGATCAATCCCCTGCATTGAATTTTATCAGATTCAAAATTTATATGTAACCCGTTTTCTTTTTCCTTTGATGGAACTCCGTAATTACCAATCAGAGGAAATGTACAAACAAGAATTTGCCCGTTATATGATGGATCAGTGAGAGTTTCAGGGTAACCAACCATGCCCGTATTAAAAACAACTTCACCGTAATTGTTTTTGTTGAATCCGAAACTTGTTCCGGTAAACTCTGTCCCGTCTTCAAGAATTAATTTTGCAGTTATCTTTTCTT
>CBEPPX010000352.1:0-2996 GCA_965511205.1 uncultured Ignavibacteriales bacterium
AATGGAAGTATCAACAAAAATTAAAACTGAACGTACTGGTCATGTTCTCTTTTCATCTTATACAAGGGGAGAAGGGATAAAGAAAGTTTTAGAGCTTTCAAGAAATGATATCCTGTTTGAACTGAAAGAATCAGGACTTAAAGGAAGAGGCGGTGCAGGATTCCCCACAGCGACAAAATGGATGCTAACTGCCGCCGCTAAATCCGATAAAAAATATATTATATGTAATGCCGATGAAGGAGAACCCGGCACTTTTAAAGACAGGGTCCTTTTAATGGAATACCCCGAATTGGTTTTTGAAGGAATGGTAATAGCTGGTTATACTACCGGCGCAACCGAAGGTATTGTTTACCTGAGAGGTGAATATGAATATATGCTTTCATCATTAGAAGATTATCTTGATGTGATGAGAAAAGATAATCTGCTTGGTGAAAAGATATTAGACAAAGAAGATTTTAATTTTGATATTACAATAAGACTTGGTTCCGGCGCTTATGTTTGCGGTGAAGAGACTGCATTAATAGAATCGCTTGAAGGACATAGAGGCGAAGCAAGAAACAGACCACCGTATCCCGTTAATACAGGATTTATGGGAAAGCCAACAATTGTAAATAATGTTGAAACTCTTGCAGCCGTTCCGCATATTGTTACTAAAGGGGGTGAATGGTTTAGTAAAAGCGGAACTGATAAATCAACCGGATCAAAGTTGTTCTCAATATCAGGTGATTGCAAAAAGCCAGGTGTTTATGAACTCCCATGGGGAACAACGATACGCGAACTGCTTAAAATGGTTGGTGCGGAAAAAGCAAAAGCTGTGCAGGTTGGCGGAGCTTCCGGTGTGTGCATACCTAAAGATCAATTTGATAGAAAGCTTGGATATGAAGATTTATCCACCGGCGGTTCAATTATGATTTTTGATGAACAAAGAGATATGCTTAAAGTATTAAAAAACTTTATGGAGTTTTTCGAAGAAGAATCTTGCGGGCAATGCACTCCTTGCAGAATAGGTAACACTAAACTACTTGAAGGTATTAAAATGATAGAGAGCGGGGAATATACATTCAAGTATATTAATACACTTAAAGAACTCGGACGAACGATGCAGGTTGCTTCCAAGTGCGGTTTGGGTCAATCAAGTCCCAATTCGTTCATTTCAATTCTAGATAATTTTAAAGATGAAATTTTCCACTCTAACGGGATAGGAGGCAACTGATGGAAACCAATGATCTTGTAAGAACACCAGTAAGCCAGCAGCCGCATAAGGTAAAACCTACTAACGGGCACGATGGCATTGGCGGCAAAGTTTCTGTTGAAATAAATGATAAAAAATTTTCTGTTCCATTTGGAGAGACAATATTAGAAGCGTGTAAAAAAAATAGTATTCATATTCCTACACTTTGTCATCATCCCGATTTATGTATTGCAGGAACTTGTAGAATTTGCGTGGTTGAGGTAGAAGGTATGAAAACGCTGCAGACAGCTTGCTCTTTCCCGATAACATCACCCATAAAACTTCACACAACATCACCGATGGTTCGTAAAGCAAGAAGACATATTGTAGATCTTCTTTTAAGCGAACACTACGGCGAGTGTTATTCGTGTGTGCGTAATAACAATTGCGAACTCCAATCTCTCGCAAACGAATATGGCGTTGATCAATATACTTTTGGGCATGTAACCGAACCAAAGTTTGAAAGAGATAACTCCTCGCCAAGCATTGTAAGAGATATGAGCAAATGTGTGATGTGTAAACGCTGTGTTAGAACCTGCATAGATCTGCAGGAAGTTGGAGTGCTGGAAGCGATTGACCGGGGGGATCGGACCCACATAAGTACATTCATGGAAAAGCCGTTAGCTGATGTTGTTTGTATTAATTGTGGTCAGTGCATCAATCGTTGTCCTACAGGTGCACTGCATGCAAATGATCCTTCGGATGAAATATGGGAAGCCATTGATGATCCTGCAAAACATGTAATAATGCAAACTGCTCCATCACCCCGCGCAGCAATTGGTGAATTATTCGGGCAGGAACCAGGAAAATCATTTACCGGGGAACTGAATACTGCTATAAGAAGGATAGGTTTCGATAGAGTTTTCGATACAAACTTTACTGCAGATCTTACAATTATGGAAGAAGGGACAGAGCTGATCATTAGATTGTTTAAAGCACTTGTTGAAAAAGATCAATCAGTTTCACTTCCACAATTTACTTCCTGTTCACCGGGATGGGTAAAATATCTTGAGCATTTTTATCCTGAATATATTGATAATCTAAGTTCAGCAAAATCACCTCAGCAAATGTTCGGTGCATTGTTAAAAACTTATTATGCGAAGGAATCCGGCATCGATCCGAAAGATATTGTTACAGTTGCTTTGATGCCCTGTGCTGCTAAAAAATTTGAATGTAACAGACCTGAAATGAACGACTCTGGTTACCAGGATGTTGATTATGGATTAACTACAAGAGAAATGGGACAAATGATAAAAGAAGCAGGCATACATTTACCTGAAATGTCTCAATCTCATTTCGATCAACCTTTTGGTGATGCTTCCGGTGCCGGATTAATTTTTGGCGCAACGGGAGGTGTAATGGAAGCTGCACTTAGAACAGTAATTGAACTGGTAACGGGCAAGAAAACGGAAGATCTTTTTAATAATGCTAATATAACACCCGTAAGAGGTTTTGAAGGTGTTAGATATGTAGAGTTACCAATTAATGAAGTTGGACCTGTTCCCCAAATATTAAAACACCTGGTTCCAAACTGGGATTGGCTAAAAGGTGCAACTCTAAAAGTTGCTATTGCACACGGCACTGCAAATGCCAAGAAGATAATGGAAGATATAAAAGCAGGTGGAAAGTTTAGCGAATGTCACTTCATTGAATTTATGGCTTGTCCCGGCGGATGTCTTGGCGGCGGCGGTCAGCCTATTCCAACAACTGAGGAGATAAGAAAGAAAAGAGCAGAGGCACTTTATAAAGAAGATGAATCTCTGCC
>CBEPPX010000353.1:0-2994 GCA_965511205.1 uncultured Ignavibacteriales bacterium
ATGCGCGTCGGAGGTACGCCAAGCACCATTAATATTGTATGCACCAAAATACTGTGCCGGATTAAGTGGGTTTTGCGAAACGTGTGCTTCTGCAAAATCAACACCAAGGTTGAAATCATCATAACCATCAGCATCAGTAATTACATCAATCTCAGAATCTTCATAATTGATGTTTTGTATCCACTCTTGTGGTACAGCGTCTATAAGTGGATTATCTCCTTGTGCCAGAACTGTAATGTTCAGTACAACAGCGATTAAAAAGATCAATAATGGCAAAACCATTATTTGACTAGGTAATTTATTTTTCACTTTAGCTCCTATTTAATTAATAAATTGAACAATTAATTATTTCGAAATAAATTAAGCAACGATTTTCTCTGTTGATGAGCTAATCAGTATTCCCCAAAAACCCCTTATGGAATAAGAGAAGAACTATTAGTTGTTTATCCATTGGTAAACAATATTTTTGTGAGGTCAATCTAAGAATATTTTTTTTCAGATGTAAAGAGTTAATCAAAAATATTTACTCAAATATAGTCAAAAATGTTGGATTACATTTAAAATAAAAAAAGGGAGCCGAAGCTCCCTTTAATTTAAGATGAATAAAAAATTATTATTTCATTAATACAAGTTTTTTAGTAGATGTAAATTCACCAGCTTTTAGCTGGTAATAATAAACACCGCTTGAAAGTGAGCTTGCATTAAATTGAACATCAAACTTTCCGGTTTGTTTCTGCTCATCCACTAAACTGGCAACTTCGTTACCAAGAACATCGTAAACTTTAAGTGTAACATGTCCATCATTTGGAATTGAGTAACTTATAGTTGTTGTCGGGTTAAATGGGTTCGGATAGTTTTGACTTAATGAATAATCGAGTGGTGTTGAAACTTCCGTCTCAATTACATCAGACAATTCCGAGGTACCATCGAAATCAACCTGTTTTAACCTGTAAGAGTAATTTCCGGGTAAAAGATTTTCATCCATAAAAGAGTAATTCTGGGTTTCTGTAGTTGTTCCGTTACCTTCAACAAAACCCACGCTGCCAAACTCTCCGTTTTGCATTTTTCTCTGAATCTCAAAACCATGGTTGTTAATTTCTGTTGCGGTAGTCCAATTCAGTGTTACATCATCACCATTCGTATTTGCTGTAAATGAAGTCAATTCCACTGGTACTACAACGTCAAGACTAACATCTCTTCGATGTACAGGTGTTCCGTTTGGTCCTTCTCCCTGGATAGTTACAGTGTAGAGACCAGCAGTTACATTTCCGGATGTTTGGATTCTTAGATCTGTACTGCCAGGAAAAGAACTGATTGTATTACCATTCGGAAAATCGAGTGTTAATGTACCGTTTGGTGGTGTGGGCGAAACGGTAGCTGAAAATATTGCTGTTGAGGAATATAGCTTAACACTTGGAACATCCACAGTAATAAATGCTGTGCCATTATTCCAGTTAATACTTGTCGTGGTCGGTGAAACCTGCATAGCAAAATCAGGGAAGTAACCTACATAACTTCCATAATTATTAGATCTAAAATCTGTCCACATCATAAGTGCCTGGTTATCCACACCAACAATTGCATCATAATCACCCATATAATTAGCAGAACCCGGAGAGCATATACCGGATGCACAAATTTTCATTTTCTGGTTTGAAACTCTCTGGTTTGGCGCCCAGGTTATACCTCCGTCATCAGAATAACTTGCATAAATATACGCACTATCACTTGTTGGCGTATCTCTCGTATCCATCCATTTTGCAAATAACCTGCCGCTAGTAACATCACACCAGATTGAAGGGTGCCACTGGTGGTTAGCTGTTGTGCCTGGGTCATCATTAATAACAACTGCGGATGACCAAGTTGAACCCTGATCTGTTGAATATCTGCAGAAAATATCAGGTTTATTTCCATTTCCAGCAGGAGTGTTTGAAGCATATACCAGGTATAATCTTCCGCGGTAAGTTCCATTGCTATTATCTGCAGCAATAAATGGATAAGGTCTTGTTCGAAAGAATTGAACTGAGTTTCTACCACTAACGTTTGTACCTACATAACCTGCAAAATTCTGTGTGGGTTTAGTTGTAAAGGTAGCACCGCCATCTGTAGATACATAAAAAGTATAGGAAGAAGAAAAAGTACCCCCGTGATTCGTTACAAAATAAACTGCACCACCATCTATACCTCCATTGGGACCAACTGCAACCATTGCCCCTGGTAATGGACTATTTGATGCATTAAAAGTTGTTGTCCATGAAGCACCATTATCAGTGGATCTGGCAAAACCATGTCCATTAAATGAACTTCTAGTCATTGAAGTATAAACATAACCTGCAAAAGGACCACCTGTCTGGTCTGCAGCCATCCAGTTTTTATCTCCACCAGCAATTGACGTTACAGATGCACCCCATGTTGTACCGTTATCTGTAGAACGCATAACTTTACAACCACTTATACCTCCATACATAGTCTCATAGTAAAGATTTCCATTTCCATCATAAGCTGTACAGGGATCTCCATTTGGAGAAGTACCGAAATTTGGTGAAGAATGTAGCCAGTTGTGTCCATCTGTTGTTCTCCAGGCACCGTTAATATTGTAAGCACCAAAGAATTGTTCAGGACTGTTTGGGTTCTGTGATATGTGAGGTTCTGCAAGATCAACACCAAGGTTAAAGTTGTCATAACCATCAGTATCCGTAATCACATCTTCTTCGGAATCAGAATAGTTAACGTTTGCTGACAACTCCGCTGGAACATTATCTACACGCGGATTATCACCTTGTGCAAAAACATTAATGTTCAGCACACAGCTGATAAAAAGGATCAATAATGGCAAAACCATTATATGAATAGGTAATTTATTTTTCACTTTAGCTCCTGTTAAATTAATAAATTGAACAATTAATTATTTCGAAATAAATTAAGCATTGATTTTCTCTGTTGTCGAGCTAATCAGCATCCCTGGAAAACCCCTTTTGAAAGAAGAGAAGAACT
>CBEPPX010000354.1:0-2986 GCA_965511205.1 uncultured Ignavibacteriales bacterium
TCTCTAACAGGGTAAAACGTATCAATAACTCTACACTTTGTTATAGCTTTACCTGAGTGAATTGCATTTGGAGGAATTGTAAAAACATAACCGGCTTTCATCAAATTTGATTTTCCATCTACCATCAATTCTAATTCTCCTTCAATAACTGAACAGATCTGTTCATGGTGATGCGAATGTTCAGGTAAAAACGCACCGGCTTCAATATTCCAATAAGCAATTGTCATATTTTCTGAATGAACAAACTTCACATTAAATCCCTCTATTATTTGCTTCTCCGGTAAATGATTTAAGTTTATTAAAGACATCCTAAACCCTCCATTCTATTAAATAAAATATATCGCAAATTTTTTAGTGTTGATTGCAAGCTTACTAATAGATTTCACAAATAAATTACTACAACAAATTTACTCTTTAAAAGTAGAAATTACCTTACAGAAACCTTAAAAAAATTGTTTTTTAGTCAAAAAATGCAATAATGAGCGGTATAATAGTTGTAACAAAATGATAAATAATTTGAAAATTCAATCTAATTCAATAAAATAATAGGTATTAACATGCATAGTAATACTGTTAAAAACGATACCCTGGTTAACTTTTTATCAAGTTTAATATTTGTAATCTTGTTTCTTGGGCTATCGATATTACTTTACAGCTGTAAAAACGAGGCTGACGTAATCAGTACTGGAGGGGATCCAACTCAGGAGAAATCTATAATATCTGGTCAGGTGGTTGATCGGGATACTGGTTTTCCATTAGATAGTGCATTAGTTAGGATTTTTGGTAACACAATAAATACCGTTCTATATACTTCCGGGTTTGGGCAGTATTCTGTTGAAGCAGAATTTGAATTTGACGAAAATCTTCTTATTACCGTATATAAAAACGGTTATAAAATAGATACATCGAGTGCAATTGTGGTTGCAGGTAAGGATTTAGCAGTCCCTCTTGTCGAATTGAGTGAATTGAGTGGAGGTGGGGGCCAAATTCCTTCCGGAGATCCGGTGAGTATCTTTCTATCTTCTATTTCTTCTACGACAATTGGAGTTAAAGAGAGTGGTTCTATAGAGACTACAAGAATTGAATTTGTTGCTCAGGATTCTGTAGGAATTCCAATAGATTCGAACCACGTAGTTGCAGTACACTTTTCACTTGGTGCAGGTCCTGGCGGAGGTGAATTTCTTAGTCCTACCGAAGTAATGACGAACAGCAGTGGTGCAGCAGTAGTTAATCTTACAAGTGGTATTAAGGCAGGAGCAGTGCAGGTTATAGCAAAAATATTTCTTGCAAACAGTACAATCACATCTATTCCAGTTGCGATAACTATTCATGGTGGTTTACCTGATCTGACTCATTTTAGTATTGCTCCCGCGCTGGTTAATTTTCCTGGTTATAATATTTTTGGACTAGAAAACCCAATTACTGCCTTTGTAGGTGATAAATACGCAAACCCGGTAAGACCGGAAACAGCGGTTTATTTTACAACTACCGGCGGTATTATAGAAGGATCGGCTTTAACCAATCAGTCAGGAATTGGATCAGTAAATTTAATTTCGGCTGAGCCACGCCCCAATCACCCGGTTTTTGGTGAAGGTTTTGCTACTATTACTGCCAGTACAATAGATGAAAACTCGCAGACAATTTCTAAAGAAACCATTGTGTTGTTTTCTGGAATTCCACAGATCAGTATTAATCCAACAAGTATTAATGTCCCGAATGGTGGCTCACAATCTTTTAGTTACTTTGTTGGCGATCAAAACGGCAACCCTCTGGCTGGCGGAACTACTGTTACTGTTGATGTTGAAGGTGAATCTGTTGAGGCACAGGGAGATTTAGAAATAAATATACCTGATACACAGAGTCCCGGCTGGACACAATTTAACTTTTTAATTTATGATACTGATGATTCTCTGTATACTAGCCCGGTATCGATAAGTATTGAAACAGCTGGACCAAACGGGAATGGACTTCTAACAATTTCAGGTATTGGTAATTAAATTATTGGGTGAGGTATAATTAAAGGGTGTAAGCGATTACACCCTTTTTATACGTTTATTAAATCATTCAACTTCAACCAGTTGAAGATGTTTTGCAGTTTCTTCAACATCTTTCCATACACGTAAAAAATTTCCGGAACAAATTTTTTGAATTTCTTCCTCAGAGTATTCTCTTTTTAGAAGTTCATAAATAAGATTAGGATACATAGAAACATCGCTCAGCCCTTCGGGAACATTTCTTACTCCGTCAAAATCGGAACCTAAACCAACGTAATCAATTCCAGCAAGTTCAACCACATGATCGATATGATCTGCAACTTCTGAGACATGAGTTTTAGGAGATGGATGTTCTGCGAAATATTTATCTATATATTCTTTTGCTTCAGAATCACTAAAAGAAAGATTATGTTCAACCAGCCAGTGATCAATTTCGTCCCACGTTTTGCTGTTTATCTCTCTTACTTTACCATTAATGAATGATGATCCGAAATTAATCATTATAACCCCGTTATGCTCTGCAAGCGTTTTTATCATATCATCAGGCATATTTCTTTGCCAGCCGGGAGTAAAAAACCTGCACGATGAATGAGATGCTATAACAGGTGCCAGGGAATTATCAATAACATCATAGAATGAACTATCGGTTATGTGGGAAACATCTACCATAATTCCCAGCCGGTTCATTTCCTTAACTACTTCAATTCCAAAGGGACTTAAACCATTCCATTTCGGATCGTCATCATAAGACGAATCGCAGATTCGATTATTTTTTGAATGGCAAAGAGTAATATACCTTATACCTTTATCGTAAAAATATTCTAGATTTTTTAAATCACCTTCAATACCGGTTCCGTTTTCCATTCCCATTGGAAAGGAGATTACACCTTTTTTGAAATTTGCTGTTACATCAGCAACAGAATAAGCCATCGCAAACTTATCCGGAGAATCTTTTGCAATTCCTTCAACCAGCTTAATCAGCTTATCTGCCA
>CBEPPX010000355.1:0-2979 GCA_965511205.1 uncultured Ignavibacteriales bacterium
GAGGGCGGCTCCCCAATGAGTTCAAGAATAGCACGCCAGGTTATTAACACTTTACAGGAAGGGAAAAAAACCACTCCTGATAAAAGTAAAGATCAATTAAGCGAAAGAGAAAAGGAAGTTGTTAATCTTCTTGCACAGGGCAACAACTACCAGGAAATAGCTGACCGGTTATTTATAAGTGTTGATACGGTAAGACATCACATAAAAAACATCTACAAAAAACTCCACGTTCATACGCAAACCGAAGCGGTTGCTAAAGCAATAAGAAAAAAGCTTATCTGATTATTCCCTCCTATTTTTAACAACCACCTACATATATATGTAGGTACCCTTCTATGGTTGAGCGAAAATATCATAAAACCACACAAATATGCGGTTGTAAAGGGAGTAAAACTTTCTAATTTTAATTCAGGATTAAACAAAGGTAGCAGGTACTTATACATTCTTATCCTGATAACTAAACCTGGAAGCAAAAACATCTAACAAAAAATAAGGGTAATAAAATGAACGGAAGCGAAATAATTAAAGAGCTTACCAACCCTATTTCGGATTTAATAAGCGATGAAATTTACGACCTCCTTCGCGATCGCGGGCTTATACACGAAAGGGCTGTTAGGGATTACAAAATCAGGAAGAAGTTTAAACAACTGCGTTCACAAAAACTAAGAACCGGCGATGCCATTGATACTTTAAGAGAAGAGTACCCATACCTGCAGTTTGACACTATAAGAAAAATTGTGCATAACCCACCCAAACAATTAAGTGTTTAATAGCTGACCCTAGCTCAACTTCCGCCCTGTTCTTATTATTTGAAAAGAGCAGGGCAGAGTTCTTATAAATATCTTAATAAGAGTTAGTGCGTCTATTATAGTTCTTCACACAATCATCTCATCTTCGGGTCATCAAAATATTTAATCTTTATCCTCTTTTATAAGTTGCAAACACTTTTCACTTTACAACTTTATTACTAATTTACATTAAAAAAATGAGGATACGATGAACTGCCCTTCCTGTGGTAAAGCAAATAAACCGGCAGCTAAATTTTGTAAATTTTGCGGAAGTCCAATTTCAGCAAATTATAAAACATGTGTAAACGGGCATAACTATAACGCAACTCTTGCAGCATGTCCTTACTGTCCTAAACCTATAGCAAAAAATACTGCAGAGGAGAATATAACCAGTGCCAAAACAGTTTTGGATACACCTTATGTTGTATCTGAAAAAACTAACCTCGATACAAAAACCACAAAACCGGAAGCACCCATAATTACCAAAAACAAAGTTGAACAAGATAAGATTACTGAAACGAACAAACCTCCCGTTACAATGACGGGCGGGGAAAAGCCGAAGGAGAATAAAAAAAAATTAGCTGGCTGGTTGGTTACTTTCGATATTAATCCTGAAGGAACCGATTTTAAACTGTATGACGGAAAGATAAAAATAGGAAAGAATCAATCGAATGAAATTGTTTTAGATGATCCTGAAGTATCTGATGAACACGTGCTTATTCTTTGCGGAGATAATAAAATTCTTTTGCAAGATGAGCTCTCAGCTAACGGAACTTTTGTAAACGGGAATAAAGTTGATTCAAGAATTGAGCTCAAAGATAATGATGAACTTAAAGTTGGAAAGACTTCCTTCAAGATTAAAATCATTTAAAATATAACATCAATTATAAACATTCAGCTATAATATGAGCTTTAATTTTGAAATAGGTAACCGGTCCGATGTTGGAAGAGTTCGTGAAGTTAACGAAGATTATTTCGGTTCATTCCACGGAAACTTTGGTGAATTGCTTGTTGTTTGCGATGGTATAGGAGGACATAAAGGAGGCGAAACTGCTTCGCGGCTTGCAGTGGATGAAATTAAAACTCGTTTTGAAAATTTGAATGCTGATTACGATGTGATGAGAGAATTGCAAAGTGCACTCTCTGCAGCTAATAATAAATTGGTAGAAACTGCCCGCCAGGATCGATCGCTTGAAGGAATGGGTTCAACTGCTGTTATTGTTCTGTTTAAAGATGATATTGCTTATACAGCTAATCTTGGTGACAGTCGCATTTATCTGGTAAGAGATGAGAAAATAAAACAGCTTACTACCGATCACTCATTAGTTCAGCAAATGTTAGATTCGAAAATGTTAACGCCGGAAGAAGCAAAGAACCATCCGAAAAAAAATGTTATTACGAAATCACTTGGAAGAGAAGGCGAAGTTGAACCGGATATTTCTGAACCGATAGAGCTACATAAAGCTGATAAGTTTATTTTATGCACAGATGGATTAACAAATTATGTGAAAGATGAAGATATATTTGCTATCGCATCTAGCAATCCTCCACAGCAGGCAGCAGGAAAACTTGTTGATCTTGCTAATGAAAAAGGTGGAAGTGATAACATTACCGTTCAAATTGCTGAAGTAAAAGTTGATATTGATACGCCGGCAGAAAGCAGTAAAAAGAAAAAATTGCTGCTTTACTTTTTAATTGGTGTAGTACTTGGAATTGCTGTTATCGGCATTTTCAAACCGGATATTTTTAATCTAAAATTTTTAAAGCCGGTAGACCCCGATTCTACAAAAACTAATTTGCAGGATAGTTCATCTGTAGACTCTTCTGCTAATTTAATTAATCGCGATTAATATATATAAAAGCTGATTATAACAGGAGGTAAAATGAAAACTTTAAATGAACTTTGGAAAAGCTTATTAATAGTTCCTCTCCTTGCGCTAATGTTTTCTACTCCGCTAAAAGCACAGGATGAAATTCTAAATGAACTGCTGAACACTGCCAACCTGTTGAATGAAACATTGCTGGAGCTTACTGCTCTTTCCGATGAAGATGAAAACCTGATCGGTGATGAACTGGATAAACAAATATCAAAAGATCTTCGGTTTACTAAGGAGAAAAAATTCAATGTTAAAAATATTTTTAATAAACTGATGAAGAATGTTCAACGAACGAGCATAAACTACAGTTACAA
>CBEPPX010000356.1:0-2972 GCA_965511205.1 uncultured Ignavibacteriales bacterium
AAATGCGGTTTGATCTTCTCTTCAAGATGCTGTTTTGGAACGGCACCAATTACCGCATCCACAATCTGTCCATCTTTAAAAATTCCTAGTGTTGGAATGCTTCTTATACCAAACTGCATTGCTGTATTCTGGTTATCATCAGTGTTTAATTTCACTACTTTTATTTTCCCCTGGTATTCCTCTGCAATTTCTTCAACCATCGGGGCAACCATCCTACAAGGCCCACACCATGGAGCCCAAAAATCAACTAAAACGGGAGTATTCGATTGCAGAACTTCCTGCTCAAAATTGAAATCGGTTCCTTCTACCACTTTTTTCGTATTCATCTTATCCTTCTTTCTTGTTATGAAATTACATCTGGTAAGATGATCTGATGATCATATGGATTCAGGGAAAAAGTGATTTAAATCAAAGAAATACAGGCTAATAGGAAAGAAGTTCCCTACAATTCCGCTTCCATTTCTTTTTCGTAGTATTTGCGGTACGTTTTAATTGCACCGAAGATAGATACTGCAAGCTGCTGCTGCCCGGAATCATTTTTCAGAAAATCCGAATCTTCTTTGTTAGAAATAAACCCGCTTTCAATTAAAATGCTTGGCATAGAAGCGCCTACTAAAACATAGAATCCCGCCTGCTTAACTCCGCGGGATTTTAAACTGAGGTTTGCAGTAAACTCTTTATTTAAGAAATCAGCAAACTTTTCAGAATATTTCATATAAGATGAATGAGCCATGCTTACGAGTATAAAGTTTTCATCAGTAAGTGCTTTGTAGCGCTCAGGTTCTTCTTCAAACTCTATAACACTGTTTTCTCTTTCAGCAATGTCAATCGCCTCCTGGGTTCTTCCGGGTCTTAGCAGGTAAACCTCAATTCCGTTGGGAGCTTTCTTCTTATTCGAATTGCAATGAATGGAGATGAAAAGACTCCCCTCATTTTCATTAGCTATTTTTCCTCGCTTGTATAGATCTATAAACTTATCACTCTTTCTTGTATAAACTATTTTAACATCCGGCATCTCTTCTTCAATCAACTTGCCAAGTTTCAGAGCAACTTTAAGGTTTATATCTTTTTCTTTAAGCTTATTTACCCCTATTGCGCCGGGGTCTTTGCCGCCGTGCCCTGCATCGAGAACGATTACATCAAAATCCCATTTATCAATATACTTTTCTGTCGCACCATTGGTTGTAAATATCTTGTTGTGAATCGTTATAAGTATATCGGTACTTCCCTGAGCGTTTATAACTTCATTTGTTGAATATTCGTCTCCAAGCAAAAATCTGAATTCTGTATCCGGTCCAACATTTTCAGTTTCAATCTTTTCAATTAAGCTGCCTAAATTATCGCGGTTTGTTTTATCCACATCAGCATTAACTTTTCGGAAGATAATTTTAAGAATACCATCTTTAAAAGAACTGTAATATGATGGAATCCTGGTTTTTGAATGAACGCGAATCAATGTTCCGTTTGCCATTTCGGTTATTGAAAGACCGGTTATTGAAAGCCCTGTTACAGGAGGTAGATTAGGATTGTTGTAAACCCAAGTCTGACTTTCCAAAGGCGAATCAATTTCATCACCGATAAAAAGTTTACCCGGCTCTTCAAAACTTAACTGCCTTCCATAAGCTGATTGCAAAGGCTCCAGGCAGTACTTTAACGGAACATAAACTTTGTTATCTATAACATAACTGGATGTAGGAAGCTGGTAAACTATTGGTATGCCGGTTGAGCGGGGAGTAATAATAATGTAAGGGTTTTTTCCTGTTGCCTTTAAAAGATAACGTTTAAATTTTAACTCTATCTTACCTGTATTTTTGCTGTGATAATGGTTTGCAGATATTGCTTCCGCAAAATCTTTAAGTGAAAAATAAACTGAACCCTCTCTTAAATAAACAGGAATATGTTTTGTGCCTTTATCGGTTATTATGGCAATATCTTCCTGAGCAAAAGCAGTGGTTGAAAAAACAAACAAGAATATAAAAATTATTGTGCTTTTCATCAGTTAATAAAATCTATCCAATGAACGGCAGCATAAAACCGCTTTTCTTTTTATGTGCAGAAAATTCTTCCGTAAAATGTTTTGCAAGCAGTTTATCTTCAATTGATGCTCTCATAATATAAATTGGTATTTCGATAATAGCCAATCCGCCAACTACATAACTTAAAGTTGCCGCGGCTCCTCCAAGATCAACTAAAAGCTGGCAAAGATACTGCGGATGCCTTATAAATTTAAATGGACCGTTTGTTACCAGCTTATGATTTTTTTTGATCAATATATCCTGCGAATAATTTTCGCCAAGGGTTTTAAATGCCCAAACCTGCACCCAGGAAAAAACCAGGTAAATTGCTGCGCCTATATACCTGATGATGTTATACTCTTCTAAATATTCTAAAGTCCCAACCTGGAAAACACCTACTATTAAAGCTATGAGGGACAAGGTTGAGATAATAGGTGGAAATTTCTGGAGAAAAGTTTGCGGTTTTTCTTTTACTGCCATTACTTTGGATTTAAATCCCTTTTTAGCGCCGGTTACATTTGCACCAAAAGTTGCTATTATATTTAGCAGTATGATAATGTTTAGAGGATCCATAAAAATAATTTAAGTATGATGAAATTCTGTGAATTACAGGGATGGAAATAATCTAAAACTAAAAATTATATTCATCCCTTTCCCTAATAAGGAATTGCAGGTGAAAAATTAATCGGTACCTTTACCATGTTTCTTCATTATCTCAGTCCATTCTTCCATGCTAAGTTGTTCTGATTCATCAATTAACATAACAGGAATATCATCTTCAATCCTGTACCTGCGCCGTGTTTTTTTATCTGTGGATACAAGTGTTTCACCATCAAGAACCAGCTCTGCTTTGGTTTCGGGACAGCAGAGGATGTCCAATAAATCTTTGCTAATCATTTATTACTCCGTTTATCCGAAAGATAAATAATTTATTTGAGATCATTTCTATAAAATTAT
>CBEPPX010000357.1:0-2959 GCA_965511205.1 uncultured Ignavibacteriales bacterium
TTCATCACAATTTTACTTAATCAGCTTTGTAATCAAATAATGATGCTTTAGTTTGCATAATCAAAATTATTCTAAATATCAGATTACAATTATTAACAACTTACAAGAGGGCAGTAATGAAAAAACTAATTATACCTTTCCTGTTATCATTAATATTTTTTACTCAATCATTTTCACAGACAGTGGATGAAATACTTGCAGAGCACTTTGCAGTAATCGGGCAGGAGAAACTTCTTGAGACCGAAACATTCGCCACTAAGGGAAAAATAATACAGGGTCAGTTTGAAATTCCTTTCACATCTTTCCATAAAAGACCAATGTCATTCAAGTCTGAAGCTACATTCCAGGGAATGGAAATAATCACTGCTTATGATGGAGAAATCGGGTGGTCTATAAATCCATTTGCAGGTAATACAGATCCGCAGCCAATGACCGAAGAGCAAATTGATAGAATGTCACTCCAGGCAGATTATGATGGTGCACTTTATAATTACAAAGAAAAGGGTTACCAAATTGAGTTTGCCGGAACAGAGGAACTCGATGATATGGAAGTTTACCTGCTAAAACTTACAAGAGCAAATGGAGACGTAATTACATATTATATCGATTCTGAAAATTATGTTATGCTCAAAACGAAATCCAAAATGATGATACAGGATGTTGAAACAGAAATGGAAACCATATTTAGTAACTATAAGTACACTGATGAAATTTTAAATGTTTATTCAATTGAAACGCAAAGCGATGGGCAAACAGTAATGCAAATGGTTTTTGACGAGGTAACTTACAATGTTGATTTTGATGATTCAATTTTTGATATGCCCGAAGTAACCGCACCTTCAGATTCAATGGAAGTTGGAACGGACAAAGAAGTAGAAACTGAAACAGAAGAAAAACCGGAGTAAAATAAAATGAAAAAAGCAATTACATTTTTGTGTTTCGGCTTATTCATTTTTGGTTTAACAAATGCTGAAGCACAAATTAAAAAGTTAAAACCAAGTCTCTTTGGTGAGATGAAATCAAGACATATTGGTCCTGCAGTTATGAGCGGTAGAGTTTCTGCTGTTGATGCATGGATTGATGATCCCCGTTTGGTTTACGTTGGTGCAGCAAGCGGCGGTTTGTGGAAAAGCACTAACGGCGGCACAACATTTAAAGATGTTTTCGAAGATGAAATTCAGATTATTGGCGCAATCGCAATCGATCAAAAACATAAAGATACCGTTTGGGTTGGAACGGGTGAACCGTGGACCCGCAACAGCATAGGGGTTGGTAATGGTGTTTATAAAACAACTGACGGTGGAGATAAATGGGAAATGGTTGGTTTGGAAAAAACCGATCACATTGCAAAAATTATAATCAATCCCGAAAACAGCAAAGAGGTTTATGTTGCAGCGCTGGGAGGAGTTTGGGCTCCCAATATAGAAAGGGGAGTTTTTAAAACTACTGATGGAGGAAAGAGCTGGGAAAAAATTCTTTTTGTAGATGAAAATACCGGCTGCGCTGATTTAACAATGCATCCAACAAATCCGAATATACTTTACGCTGGTATGTGGGACTTCCAGAGAAAACCATATACATTCAGATCAGGAGGACCAGGAAGTAATTTATATAGAACTGAAGATGGCGGAACGACTTGGAAAATTGTAAATGTTGAAACTGAGTACGATGAACTTGGAAGAATTGCTGTTGCTTTTTCAAATGCTGATCCAAATGTTATCTACACAACTATTGAATCCGAAAAAACGGGATTGTACCGCTCTTCTGATAGCGGGAAAACCTGGGAGCTAAAAACAAGATCACCTCTTGTTGGCGAAAGACCATTTTATTTTTCTCTGCTTATTCCCGATCCGGTTGATACAAATAAAATTTATAAACCGGGATTTACTCTTTGGGTTAGTAGTGATGGAGGTTATTCGTTTACTTCACCCTTTGTTGAAGGCGGAAGGGTTCACTCAGATTTTCATGCATTTTGGATAAATCCAAACAACAATTCTCATATGTACCTTGGAACAGACGGCGGTTTTTATATCTCTTATGACAGGGGAAGCACATGGATTCATGCGCAGAATCTTCCGCTCTCGCAATTCTACCATATTGCTGTAGATAATCAGGAACCGTATAATATTTACGGAGGTTTACAGGATAATGGTTCGTGGGTTGGTCCGTCTGAAAGTCTTGGTGGAATTACAAACAGTGATTGGCAAAATGTTGGTTACGGTGATGGTTTTAATGTTTTGCCAGATCCAGGCGATGAAAACATTCTTTACTGGCAATACCAGGGTGGCAACCTTATGCGCTTTTATAAAGATACACGCCAGATAAAAGAAATAAAACCTTTCTCGGATGATGAGGATGAAAAACTTCGTTTTAATTGGGATACACCAATTGCTTTCTCTCCAACCAACGAAGGCATTTTGTATGTTGGTTCACAATACCTTTTCAGAACAACAAATCGTGGTGATTCTTGGGAGAAGCTTTCACCGGATTTAACAACGAATGATCCTGAAAAACAAAAACAGGAAGAATCCGGCGGATTAACAATTGATAACTCAACTGCAGAAAATCATTGTACAATTTATACTATTAGCGAATCACCAATAAACAGTAAAGTAATCTGGGCAGGAACGGATGATGGAAATCTTCAGGTTACTAATGATGACGGTAAAAACTGGAATGATGTAACTACAAATGTTCCCAATCTTCCTAAAAATACATGGTGTTCTAAAGTTGCAGCAAGTAATTATGATCAGAACACTGCTTACGTTGTTTTTGATGGACACAGGAACGGTGATAAAAATGTGTACGTCTATAAAACAACTGACCTTGGTAAGACTTGGAAATCTTTATCAACCGAGTCCATTGAAGGATTTGTACGAACCATTGTTGAAGATTTTGTTAATCCTAATCTAATTTTTCTTGGAACTGAATATGGATTGTACGTTACTTTGGATGGCGG
>CBEPPX010000358.1:0-2955 GCA_965511205.1 uncultured Ignavibacteriales bacterium
TTAATATCACCTTTCTTCCCATCATCCTGCCGTTACACTCCAACCTGTTCGCATTACACTTTGGAGGCACTAAAAAAATATGGCTTGTTTAAAGGCGGATGGCTTGGTTTAAAAAGAATTTTAAAATGTCATCCATGGGGCGGCAGCGGCTACGATCCTTTGCCTTAATAATTATATGTTGGAAGATGAAGTTAACGAATGAGTAAGAAAAAATTAAGTAAACAGAAACAGGTTTTACAGTTAATCGGCAGACTAACTTTAAAAATTGTTATAATATTTTTTCTTATCTCAGTAGTTGCAGTACTGGCATTAAAGTGGATCGATCCATTTACATCTTCAGTTATGATGCAAAGGAAAATCTCTTCTCTTTTTTCTTCTGATAAAAGCTCAACAATACATTATAGCTGGGTTAACTATGATGATATTTCTGTAAATGCAAAGCTTGCAGTGATTGCAGCAGAAGATCAGAACTTTCCATATCATATTGGTTTTGATTTTGAACAGATAGGAAAAGCAATAAACGAAAACCAACGGGGAAGAAGGATGAGGGGTGCAAGTACTATAACGCAGCAGGTTGCCAAGAATCTTTTTCTGTGGAACGGTAAAAGTTTTATAAGAAAAGGATTTGAAGCTTATTTTACAGTTCTTATAGAATTCTTCTGGAGTAAGCGAAGAATCCTGGAAGTATATTTAAATATTACTGAAATGGGTAATATGATTTTTGGAATAAGTGCTGCTGGTAAAAAATATTTTAAAAGATCGGCAGCAAAACTAACAAATGAACAAGCTGCTTTAATTGCGGCAATACTGCCTAACCCGATAAAATATTCGGTTACTCATCCATCTGGATATACATTGAAGAGAAAGAACTGGATATTAAACCAGATGAAATCGCTTGGGGGAAATTCCTATCTGGAGATTATGAATCACTAGTGAATAGATTAGAGTAAAAAAACTAGGCAACAGGATAGTTCCGGGGAACCTGCCCTTTGTTCACTTCCTTCATTTGAGTAACAAAACTCTGGTAGCACTCATTAAAGCTTGTTATATCCTCTGCGGAAAATTCGTAAACAACATTGCAATGAGGACATTGAATTTTTGATTCTTCCATTGATTTTTCAAAATCAAGCAGAAAACTTTGTTCACAGATATCGCATGTATAATTTAATTGAAGTTCCATCCTCTTCTCCTTCCATAATGTGATAAATTTAGCGTTCGGATTATAAAATACACAACTTATTTTCAAAGTCAAGGCAGATGATAATTATTAGCAATAATTAGTAGTAAAAAGTTTTATTTTAAGCTTGAATAGAAGAAAATCGTTTAAAAACAAAAATGCCCAAAACGGGCATTTTTAAATTTGATTGTGAAGTCTGCATTGCTTTGGCAGGCGGGAAATATCTTAGTAAATAACTCAAAATGATAACTAGAAAACTGATATATAAAAAACCGTTGAAACGGTTGAAAAAAAATTTTACGAACTAACCCACGACTTAAGTCGTGGGTTAATGCAAAACAATTAAGTGCATGAACCGTTTTAACGGTTTACTATAGCAACGAGTTAAATTTAACTAATAATAAAATCTGAATCCTGCACGAATCATTAATCCACTCATATCATAAACTCGTTCAAAAGTTCTTTTACCATATGGCTCAACATCCACTTCGTAAGTCCAGCTTGGTTCAGCAGAGTGGTAATTCATTTCAAGTAAAAATTCTGAGCGGGGACCAATGAGATAAGCAGCACCAATACCAAGACGCCAATTAAAATCGAAGGCACCTTTTAATTCACTCTCATCAGGATTATCAAAATTCCTGTAATCTATAATTAAAACTTCTGCACCTATTCCACCTGCAACATAAACCATTGCACGCGGAGCTACTGGATGCTTAATTGTAACATTTATCATCAAGGGAATACCGTGCAGGTTAGTACTTGCTCTAAGTTCGTTAATACCTCCTTGTATTCCGTAAATTTCATTAAAGGACTGAACCAGGGTTTTATCTACAAACTTCTTATGAAACCAATCAATACCCCAGCCGAAATTAAAATTATTATCAATGTATTTTCCTCCTTCATACCCAATAATGAAACCAGCATCTGATGCACCGGGAGAAAAAGAACCAAGTTTTATTGCAGCGGCACTGCTTTGAGCATTTATATTGCAACCTATTAGTAGCACAAATATTATTATCAGCTTTTTCATATTAACCTCAATTATTAGAATTGATGATGAGCCAAATAAGGTGCCAGAAAAATATAGCTTAATGATGAAATTTCAAATGATTTTTGAAGAAGAGTGTATATTCCAATTGACAGACTATTTAGGATAATTGACATATACCCGGTAATTAGTATTAGGAAGTAAACAATTGAGATTAACTACAAGAAACCTCTGAAAAATTGTTTTTGAAGACAGAAAACTGTCACACTGAGCTTGTCGAAGTGTGAAAACCTTCAAAATTATTATCCTTCGATAAATTCAGGATGGCATCGACACAATTTTTCAGAGCTTTCTATAATTAATTTCAGGTTGCACTTGAAAATATATTATATCCTTGCCTGGTATGTATAAAGATCAAAGTATCTTCCTTTTTTATCAATTAGTTGCCTGTGAGTTCCACGTTCGGCTATCTCACCATTTTCAATAACAAGTATCTGATCCGCCTGCCTGATAGTACTTAACCTGTGGGCTATTACAAAAGTTGTTCTGCCTTTCATTAATTCTTTCAGACTTTCCTGTATGAATGATTCACTTTCCGTATCAAGGTTGGAAGTTGCTTCATCCAGGATGAGAATTTTAGGATCAGCAAGTAGTGCTCTTGCAATTGCAACTCTTTGCCGTTGTCCACCCGAAAGTTTAATTCCCCTTTCACCGATAAGTGTTTGAAGCCCGTCCTCAAGTCTGTCGGTAAACTCATGAACGTGAGCTGCTTTCACCGCACTCAACAATC
>CBEPPX010000359.1:0-2934 GCA_965511205.1 uncultured Ignavibacteriales bacterium
CATCAACAACAACGATGACAAAGTCGGCAGAGGAAATTGCTTTAATAGTTCTGCTGATTCTTTTTTCACCAAGCTCCCCTTCATCATCAATTCCTGCGGTATCAACAATAACTACAGGTCCGTATGGCAGCAGTTCTATAGCTTTTTTAACCGGGTCAGTTGTAGTCCCGGCAACCTCGCTAACGATCGATAATTCCTGTCCAGTTAGCATATTAATAAGTGAAGATTTGCCAACGTTTCTTCTTCCGGTAATTGCGATATGAACCCGTTCGGCATTAGCTACATTATCCACTTTTGATCCATCCGAAATAACAATTCAAATAAAATTTAGTAGGTTTCTAAAAGTCTTTTCCTGTTGTCAACAAATCTGCTAAGGACAAAAACTGTTCCAGCAGTCTTTTCTTCAAAAAATATATTTTATTCAGCTTTTTAGTTTCTGTTTTTAGCAACTTCTCTAAACCGGTTCCAAAACTAAAAATGATTTTCTCTCTTTTAAGAAATGTCTTTTTCGGTTTTTAGCTTCTATAATCAAATCGAAACTTCTTTAGTGGTATGCTAGTTGCACTATGCTGTTAGATTCTTTTTATTTTGGAAGAATTGATTATAAGATGGAGTTAGTTTATGGAGTTTATTAACGAAGGAAATATTAGTCAATTATTAACTGATGATTCGCTTCAGAATGAAGACTACCAGCTCGATTTAATTGAAAAGGCAACGGAAGCTAAAGGACTTAATTTAAAGGAGAGTGCCGCCTTAATAAATATTAATTCACCAGAATTACTAGATAAATTATTCCACACTGCAAAGCAGGTAAAGGAGAAAATTTACGGTAACCGGCTTGTAATATTTGCACCGCTATACGTAACAAATTTGTGCGTTAACAACTGCCTCTATTGTGCTTTCAGAAAAGATAACAAGGAACTGCAGCGCCGTACACTTACTTTAGATGAGATTGAGCAGGAAGCAAGATACCTTGTACTTCAAGGGCAAAAGCGAATTTTACTTGTTGCTGGTGAACATCCTAAAAAAGCAAATATTGAGTTTATTGGGGAAGCCATAGATAGAATTTACAGTGTAAATTTAAACGGAAATAACATTAGAAGACTGAATGTAAACACGGCTCCCCTCTCACTCAACCAGTTTAAAGAACTTAAAGGTTTTGGAATTGGAACTTACCAATGCTTCCAGGAAACGTATCACTTTAACACTTATAAAGAGATGCATCCCGGTGGACCAAAGAGTGATTACGCATGGCGCCTTTATGCAATGGATAGGGCTCTGCAGGCAGGTATTGATGATGTTGGAATAGGTGCTTTGTTTGGATTAGTTGATTATAAATTTGAAACTTTAGCTTTGCTTTCTCATGCATTTGATCTTGATTATAAATACGGAATCGGTCCACATACAATTTCAATTCCAAGGTTGGAGCCGGCACTTAACGCACCGGCAGCAATGCAGCCGCCTCATGCAGTTGATGATGAATCTTTCAAGAAGCTTGTTGCCGTGATCCGGCTTTCTGTTCCATATACGGGAATTATTCTTTCAACCAGGGAGCGAGCTGAACTAAGACGCGAAATATTTAAAGTAGGTGTTTCACAAATTAGTGCTGGCAGCAGAACTGCTCCGGGAAGTTATCATGATTCCGAAGAGGGTTCCGCTAAAAAAGAATTAGAACAGTTTCAATTGGGTGATCATCGATCTCTTGATGAAATTGTTAAAGATTGTGCTGCGCTTGGCTACATGCCAAGTTTTTGCACAGCATGTTACCGTTCAAACCGTACGGGTGATAGATTTATGGAACTGGCTAAATCGGGAAACATTGGAAAGATATGTGTACCAAACGCACTTACAACTTTTAAAGAATACCTAAACGATTTTGCTGAAGACGACACAAAAAAGACAGGTGAAAAATTTTTAAAAGATGAACTTGAAAAAGTTGAGGGAACAGCGAGGGATAAAACTGAAAGGATGATTGAGCGGATTGATGAAGGCGAAAGGGATGTGTATCTGTAGTAAAATCGTCATTGCGAATCCCAATCGTGTTTACCTTCAGGCAGGTTCATTGGGATGAAGAAATCTAAATGATTAAAAGATTGCTTCGTTGCTTTGCTCCTCGCAATGACCATCAAAAGAAATTTTACAAATGAAGAATATTAGTTTAAACACAATTTTAGAAAAAGATAATCTTACTAAAAAAGACATTGTTTCTCTACTATCTCTCAAAGATCCATTAGATGTTAAACTTCTGTATCAAAAAGCAGATGAAGTGAGGAAAGAATATTGTGGGGATGAAGTTCACTTAAGGGGAATAATTGAGTTTTCCAATTATTGTGATCAGCACTGCCTTTATTGCGGTTTACGGCTCCATAATACCGGGTTGGAAAGATACCGAATGACAAAGGAAGAGATTATTAATGCTGCACACTTTATTTATGAATCAGGCATAAGAACAATTGTTCTGCAATCCGGCGAGGATCATAAATTTGATTGCAAAGAAATTGAAGAAATAATAACCGCGATAAAAAAAGATCTGGATGTAGCAATTACACTAAGCACCGGCGAAAGAGAATTTTATGAATACAAAAGATGGAAGGATGCCGGGGCTGATCGTTATCTTTTAAAGCATGAAACTGCAAATCCAAAACTTTATTCCGTTTACCACCAGGGAGATGAACTGGATGAAAGAATTGAGCATATAAAATATTTAAAATCAATCGGCTTCCAGGTTGGCAGTGGAAATATTATAGGATTGCCGCAGCAAACAATTAAAGATGTCGCAAATGATATCCTTTTACTAAAAGAGTTAGATGTTGATATGTGTTCAATCAGTCCTTTTATTCTTTCCCAAAATACACCCTATAGGAATGAAGAGAATGGCAATATAAATTTAGTGCTGCGCACAATGGCGGTTGCACGAATTGTTTTAAGGAATTC
>CBEPPX010000360.1:0-2932 GCA_965511205.1 uncultured Ignavibacteriales bacterium
AAACTCAAGCCGTACAGGATTATGCTCGCTATAGGACCAGAAATCTATTATTGAGCCACGCTGGGAATATTCACCCGGAGCTTCAACAAACTTATCTTTCTGGTAGTTGAGAAGATTCAAGTATTCAATTATTTCATCGTAGCTAATATCTCCGCCGGGCTGAATCCTGGTAGTTTTCTTCTCAACTTCTTCCTTTTGCGGAAGCTTTAGATTTATAAGATCATAAGTTGATATGATAATATGTTTTTCAGTATTACTAACATCTGTAAGTTTTCCCTGTATAGATTCAGCTCTGAAGTCATCAATAATAATTGTTTCCTTTTCCAGACCAAGAATCCCAAGCTCAACATTCAATTCTTCTGTTGATTTTATTTCCGGAAGAAGTATAACCAGCTGGTTTTCATGTTTTATCAATTCTTCAATTAAAAATGCTTTAGAGGCGCCATACAGGGGGCTGATAAAGAGTTTGTTTAGCTCACCATTTAGAGCAGATATGCTGCTAAACAATTCTCCAAACAGGTTTGTTTGCTTAATTCTATTTATAATATCAATATTCATTTGGATGATAAAAAAAGGGCTCAACAAAGTTGAACCCTTAAAGTAAATAATTCTATATAATTTTTTTTACTTATGAAGCTCTAACAATACAAGCTTCTTACCTTTTTTATTACGCACATTTGTGGGTTTATAGTACAACTCGTAAACAGTGGATTTTTTAATATACGATTTATACTTCATCTCGGCTTTCTTAAATTCTTCGGTTAAATCTCCACCCTTCATTGCCAGCAGGTACGCTTTATCTTTAATTAAGGGAATTGCATAACGGAAAAGAATTATAAGTGGCACGGTAGCACGGCTTACTATCAAATCGAATGAATTGCTATGCCGGGATATAAACTCCTCACTTTCAACCCTATCATTATCTGCAATAACATTGCTTAGTTTTAATTTATCGATGAAGTCCTGAACAGCTTTGATTTTCTTTTCAGTTGAATCAACAAGGATCCCCCTTAAATCGGGGCGCATAATAGCAAGCGGAATACCGGGAAACCCGCCGCCGGTACCGATATCAAGGTATTTCGAAACTTTATCGGGAAGATATTTTGAAATATACGCGGAAAGAAAAACGTGTTTTTCAATTATTGAATCAACATCACGTTTAGAAATTAAATTTATTTTTTTATTTTTTTCGACGACCAGCTTGGCAAAATATGCCAGTCTTTCTGACCTGGTTGGTTCAGGATTGAAACCGTTCTCCCAACAAAATGCTTTAAGTTCTTTTAAGTATTGTTCCTGCAAATCTGCCATAAAAAACTACAAAAAATTATAAATTATCTCTTTAAATATACCAATAAAATGGAAATATCAGAAGGTGTAACCCCCGATATCCTTGATGCCTGCCCAATTGAGCGGGGTTTTATCCTTGAAAGCTTTTCTCTTCCCTCAGCTGAAATAGCATTCAATGTTGAATAATTTAATGTTAAAGGGATTGTTGCCCCTTCATATTTTTCTAATCTTGCAACATTTTCATATTGCCTGCTAATGTATCCTTCATATTTCAGTTCAATTTCTACCTGTTGAAGTGCCATCTCATCGCTAACAAGTTGATGTAAAAATGAGTTCCCATCAAAACCATTTAGATTAAGAAGTTCTCGTAGCTTTAGCTCAGGTCTTTTGCAAAGTTTTGCAATAGTTTCGGCGGATTCAATTTCTGATGATCCTTTAGATTGAAGGAATTTGTTTACATCCCGCGCATGTATTTTTATTGTTTCGCAAGTTTTAATTCCCTCTTCAATTACCCTTTCTCTTGCACTAACATTTTCAGCAAACTCAATGGCAATTAATCCAAACTCTTTTCCGTAATTCGCTAATCTTCTGTCTGCATTATCCTGCCGTAAAAGCAAACGGTGCTCTGCCCTGGAAGTAAACATCCTATAAGGTTCGTCTGTTGACTTAGTTACAAGGTCATCTATCAACACACCTATGTATGCTTCACTTCTTTTAAGAACAAACTCATTCTTTCCCTGGATTTTAAGCGCAGCATTTATTCCTGCCATCAAGCCTTGTGCTGCTGCTTCTTCGTAACCAGATGTTCCATTAACCTGTCCGGCAAAGTAAAGTCCCTTAACTAATTTTGTTTCAAGTGTTGAATCAACCTGTCTTGGTGGGAAGAAATCATATTCAACTGCATAACCCGGACGCACCATTTCAGCTTCCTCGAGACCAGGAATTTTATGCAATGCTTCCAACTGTATTTCTCCAGGAAGAGAGGTTGAAAAACCATTTACATAAACCTGGTTGCTGTTCAATCCTTCCGGTTCAATAAAAAGTTGATGACTAGATTTATCAGCAAACCGAACTATCTTATCTTCAATTGAAGGACAATAACGCGGACCAGCACCACGTATAAGTCCTGTAAAAAGTGGAGAATTCTTAAATCCTTTTTCAAGAATTTTATGAACATTTTCATCCGTGTGAGTTATGTGGCAACTGACCTGCGGAAGAAATGGAAAAGCAGATCTATCAGTAAAATGTGAGAATGGTTGTGGATTCTCATCACCCGGCTGAGTTTCAAGCAGATCCCAATTTATAGAACTGCTTAACAACCTGGGAGGCGTTCCAGTTTTTAATCTTCCGGATTGAAATCCAAGTTGAAGAAGTGATTCCGTGATTCCCATTGATGGTTTTTCTCCAAACCTTCCTCCACTCGTTGAACTTAAACCAATATGCATCAGTGCATTTAGAAAAGTACCGGCAGAGAGAATAACAGCTTTGCATGCTATCTCTTCACCAGAAAAGGTTTTTATTCCCGTTACCTTATCTTCCTCAACAATAAATTGAGAAGCGGAACCCTCAATAACTTCAATTCCACTCGTTGTCTCAATAATCCTAATAGCTTCCTCTGAATAGAGCTCTCGATCAGATTGGCATC
>CBEPPX010000361.1:0-2932 GCA_965511205.1 uncultured Ignavibacteriales bacterium
TATTTAATTTTTCTTACACCAATCATAAAAACCACAATTGCCTTTACACTGATCGCTAAAATTCTCTTTGCAACATTTCTTATCGCACCACCCACATTTATAATGGGTATGCCTTTCCCATTGGGATTAAGGTTGCTTTCTGAACGTAATAAATCTGCTAATGGCGGACAGGTTCCCTGGGCATGGGGTATTAACGGCTTATTCTCTGTAATAAGCGTTGTGCTTGCAACTATCATAGCAATTGAGTTGGGATTTATTTGGGTAATGATTTTTGCTGCCGTTGCTTATAGTTTATCTTTACTTGTAAACCTGCGTCGCAAATAGAGAAGATTTTGATTTTTGAATTTTTACTTTTGACTTAACTATGCTTCCCCTTTACTTAGAAAAACTAACACCAAATGATTTAAAAGAAAGATCAGAAGCTTTACACAAATTGTTTGAAGAATGCAGGATATGCCCGAATGAATGTATGGCTAAAAGAAGTGAGGGAGAAACGGGCGACTGCCACTCAACTGATGAAGTAATAATTTCTAGTGTTGGTCCGCATTATGGCGAAGAACCGCCGTTAGTTGGCACACACGGATCTGGAACAATATTTTTTACCAACTGTAATCTCTCCTGCGAGTTTTGCCAGAATTATGATATAAGCCATTTGGGAATTGGTGAGAAATTTACAATTGAAGATCTGGCAAGTTCAATGTTAAGATTACAGCAGAGAGGATGCCATAACATAAACTTTGTTACACCAACACATTTTACCGCGCAGATTGTTGATGCAGTAACTCTTGCAATAGAAAGGGGATTAGAAATACCAATAGTTTATAACTGCGGAGGATATGAATCTGTTGAAACACTGAAGCTGCTTGAAGATATAGTTGATATTTACATGCCTGATATAAAATATTCTATTGATGAGAATGCATTAAAGTATTCAGGGATAAAAAACTACTGGGAAATCGTAACTTCAGCGTTAAAAGAGATGCATCGCCAGGTTGGTGATCTTAAAATTAGCAAAAGAGGAATTGCACAAAGAGGTCTACTCATTAGACATCTTGTTCTTCCAAATGATGCGGCTGGTTCTAAAAAAGTAATTGATTTTGTTACGAGAGTAATTTCTACAGAATCTTACCTAAACATAATGGATCAGTATCGCCCAACGTACAACGCAAACAAATATGAAAAACTTAACAGACGAATTACTCCATCGGAATATAAAGAGGTTGTTGATTACGCATTAAGTAAAGGATTGAGGAGAGGGTTAGGGGAATAATTTTCCGTTTGTACTTTTCTTGGTTTAATTTTACTTTTTCAGTCAATCTAATTAATTAAAAAAAATTATGAAATCATTAATAATTATTGTACTTGTACTCACTGCTATTTTTATATCTGTATCTTGTACAGGAAAAGAACCTGCACCAAAGGGCTCTCCCGAATACATCGCTGAAATTGAACAGTGGCACAATAAAAGAGTTGAAAGACTGAAAGATGAAAACGGATGGCTAACACTTGTTGGACTTTATTGGCTTAAAGAAGGAAGTAACACAATTGGAGCTGAAAATAGCAATAGTATTGTTTTCCCCGCAAATGCTCCTGATAAAATTGGTACAATTACTTTAGAAGATACTGTTATCAATTTGAAAGTAATGGAAGGGGTTTCTGTCTTAAAAGATGACAATCCTATTACTAAAATAAAGCTTGAACACGATTTAAACGGCAATCCAACTATTTTAGATTTGGGTTCTTTAAGATGGTATATAATTAAACGTGATGAGCGATACGGAATAAGACTTCGTGATATAAATGCACCTTTAAGAAATGAGTTTGATGGAATTGAAAGATTCCCGGTAAGTGAGGGTTGGAAAATTACTGCTTCATTCGAAGCATACGATCCGCCAAAAGTAATATCGCTACCAACACAGCTTGGAACAGTTAAAGAGGAACCGTCTCCCGGTGCAGTTGTTTTTGAAAAAGATGGACAAGCTTACAGGATTGATGCGGTGGATACCGATAAAAGATTATGGCTAATTTTTGCAGATGAAACAAGCGGCGAAGAAACTTATGGTGCAGGAAGGTATTTATATATAGATAAACCTGATTCAACCGGAAAAGTAATTGTTGATTTTAACCTGGCTTATAACCCGCCATGCGTATTTACAAAGTACGCAACCTGTTCTTTCCCACCAAAGCAGAATTTTCTAAAACTAAAAATAACTGCAGGAGAAAAGATGTGGGACGAGCATCACTAATAACAGTTTAACTATTTTCATGCAATCATGCAACCATTCAAATATGGTGTGAGAGGATGAATGCATAGTTGTATGCCAAGTTGATTTTACTTTTTAAATTGCTCGTTATTTCTACTTGCTAAATACAGATATCAATCCATAGGAAAGTGCTTCTGGCGGACAGATAAGGTGTGTTCCGCCATCAAACACTTTTGTTTCCAGGATCAATCCATCATATTCCCTCTCTTCAAGTAGAGTTACAAGTTCATCAACCGGGTTAAAATATTTTTCTGCTGATTCCTCGCTGCCCACTGAAATAAAGACCTTTGCATTTATCTCTGTAAATTTAATAGTGGCTCTTTCTTCTTCATCAAATATCACTCCGTTATCCCAAAGCAGGTAAGGACTACCTATAATGTATCTGTTAAAGGTTTCGGGTTTATTAAATAATGTATACAATCCAAACATTCCTGCCATAGAGTAGCCAAAAACTGCCCTATCATTTTTATCTGTTCTATACGTGGATTCGATATGAGGAAAGAGTTCATTTGTTAAAAAATTCAGGAAGTTTTGTGCACCTCCTGTTATACCTTCCTTACCACTTTTTTCGGTTGGGGAATAATCTCTTTGTCGCATGTTCCCTTCTTCCTTTCTCAAAGTCCCGTAACCAATCCCAACAATAATAAGTTCTGGTATGTTTCCGCCAA
>CBEPPX010000362.1:0-2918 GCA_965511205.1 uncultured Ignavibacteriales bacterium
AAAGTTCGCCCTTAATTTAATTTCATAGAAATATTATTTCATCAAAACCATTTTCCTTGTTTGAACAAAACTACTTTCTGTTAGATGGTAGAAATAAATCCCACTCGGTAATCCTTTAGCATCAAACTCAACTTCATAACTACCTGCAGGTTTTTCTTCATTAACGAGTGTTTCAATTTCAGTCCCAAGAATGTCAAATACTTTAATTACAACATTCGATGATTGTGAAATAGAGTAACTTATTTTTGTTGTGGGATTGAAAGGATTGGGGTAGTTCTGCGAAAGAGAGAATGTCCCGGGTATACCACCATCATCTTGCTTTTCGTCGATTGCTACAGGTGTTTGAGAAATTCGTCCATAATAAACGTCCTGCTCTCCGTTAAAAGTTCCGGCCCACGCAAGAAAAGCACCATTATCGTCTGATATCATATCAAAATAGTCACCCATCTTATTCTGTTGCGGCCAGCCTAAGTGAGGATCGAAAGCATCACTAAGTTGCTCGTTCTGCGACCAGGTCTGCCCGTTATCTACTGAGAAGGAATAATAAAGCGATGATAGATAAGTACCCGGATTGTTACGGGTATCCAACCAAACTACGTCAATGCGACCGTTCGGGGCAACAGACATAGTACCGAACCACTGCCAGGCGGATGTTCCCGGATCATCATTAACCCGCACGGGGGAACTCCAGCTTAAACCCCTGTCGGTGCTGCGAATGAAATAAACGTCCAGAGGATCTGTCCCCGGCGGATCTACCGAGGAAAGTACATAAACAGAGCTGTCACCAGATCCACCGAAATTATCACAGGCAACTATGGTTTGCCCCAGAAGCCCACCGGGATTCGGTCCGGCATAGGCTGAATACTGGCCGCCTAAATTTAGTTGAGTTGAGAACTCAAACACGGGTGTTGCCTGTGAGTCAGGCGCAGTGGATGATCGGGCTATTACAAATTGTCCATTATTAAACGACCGTCCGGCTGCGTACAATTCTCCATCGACTCCGACAGCAATCGTTCCCCGCCCGGGATTTTCCGGAACGTTCACCAGCGGTTGAAAACTTTGTCCACCATCGATAGACCGTGTCATCACAATCGTTGTGGAAACACCGTCGCGGGAAAAACAGTATAAGTTTCCTTCCCCAAGACTGCCAGTGCGGTCGATCGTCATCCAACCCTTATCCCCGCCGTATGCTGGTACCGGGTTTAGCCATGTAGCTCCTCCGTTTGTTGATTTAAACACCTCGCAGGTATAACCGGTAGCAGTTGAGAGGCTGTAGTAAAAGAATGTGCCATCATTATCGGCATCCAGAACCGGATCAGAGCGGAAGATTCCTGGTTCAATAACGCCGGGGAATGTCCAGCTCTGGCCACCATCGGTGCTGTAGGCATAACCTGCCTGACGGAAGTTACTACTTATATTGTCGAACTGCCGCCAGCCGATAGCCATATTGTTAGGGTCGGTCGGGTCAACAGCAATGGAGGGTTCGTTTGCCGCATCATCGAGAATATTTTGTCCGAGCTGGTCAACATTTACCTGCACCATAAAAAAATCTGCTGTCGAAAAATGGTAAGCAGGAGATCTTTGCTGTTCCTCCCGTTGAACCGGGATGTATTCATCGTCCGGAAATTCATCAAGACGGTCAACCCCCCACGGTAAGACCTGCTTGCCCTGTTGGTTATCCTGTGCCAATGAAAGCGGAGAGTAAATCAAGAGACAAGCCAGCATAAAATAAACAGATGCGATAACAGTGCTTCGGTTTGATAGTAAAATAATTTTCATATAAAACTCCATCAATTAAAATGATTTTGCTCAATGTCTAACCAAATAAAAATCATTAAGATTTTTTAATCCAGAAATATGTATAATCTAATTTTCAAAATCAGTAATTCAAAAATTAAAAACAATGTTTGGTAAGTAATGAAAATTCTTTTCCTTGTTTTACATCCCGAAATAGATATTATTGAGTATAATCCCTCGATAAGGGATTGAGAAGTTAGCAGCAAGTAGTTTGTTGCGTGTAATAGGAGCGACCTCCCTTAATTAAAAATAACTCTTGTGTTGACACATATATTGTGTTATATTAAGAATACTATTATAATAGTTTCATCACTAACCAAACAAACAGAGGTTTTATGAAAAAGCAGTTTTTATTTCTTTTTGCAGCTCTAATGATATTTGTTTCATTGGACGCAAATGCTCAAGCACTTCAGGATTTTACTATCGTGAATTATACCGGTGTAATGATCTATCAAGTCTATGTTTCTCCGCACAATGCAAATGATTGGGGCGAAGATATACTGAATCTAGATGTATTAAATACTGATGAATATTGTAATGTTAGTTTCCATCCTCTTGCAGAAAATTGTATGTGGGATTTAAGTGTTGCCGATTCAGAAGAAAATTATATCGTGTGGGAAAATATAGACCTTTGCACATGGGCAGTTGTAACTCTTTATTGGGATGGCGAGAATGCTACAGCAACATTTGAATAATGATTCTTAGTTGTTGACCGATTTAAATTTTTGCAGATATAATACAATTTTTCTACTCTGGGATGCTATAAATAATAAACAATTATCAAGACATTTTTTAAAATGTGACCAGATCACTTACTTTAGCCTTGATCGTTTTAAATCAAGATTGTTGATTAAATTTCTTTATTATTTAAGATAGTTGGAAGAAATTTAAAATTGTTAATCGGCAAATTATAAAAAACCCTCGCCAATTTGCATTGAAGAGGGTTTATTTAAAAATATATTGAGTTTTCTTATTTCATCAGCATCATCTTTTTTGTTTCTACAAAATTTCCTGCCTGTAGTTTGTAGAAATAAATTCCACTTGTAAGATTAGCCGCGTTAAAATTAAATTCATATTCGCCTGCTGCCTGCTCCTGGTTAACAATGGATGATACTTCGCTT
>CBEPPX010000363.1:0-2911 GCA_965511205.1 uncultured Ignavibacteriales bacterium
CATTATTTTTAGTTACTTCGGGGGAAATAAGCGCACAACAAGAATCTTCTTTCCAATATGTTTCTCCGCTGCCCGATTCAAAACTTCTTTCCAGAGAAACAAATATTATTTTTAGTCATACGGATTTTATTGAACAGAGTTCCTTAAATGCTGAAGATCTATTGCAGGTAATTGGTTCAAAGAGTGGAAAGCATTTAGGAGATTTAATCCTTTCTGATGATGGGAAAACTGTGGTTTTTAATCCTTATAAACCATTTGCTGCAGGAGAAACAGTAACAGTAACATTAAACCAGGGTATAAAAACTTTGTACGGCAAAAGTCTAAAACCCGAAACTTATAGTTTTTCAATCACGCCGTTACAAGAACCAATTAAGCCTGATCACGTAGCAAGGCTGGGTTTAGGAATTTCAACTGAAGATCTAAAATCATCAAAACAAGGAATAAATAAAACCTTGCTTGATACATTACCGTCAGATTTTCCCACAATAACTGTCGATACTTCGAATAATCCTTCCGATGGAAAAATGTTCTTAGCTAATCTCTCAGGAACATTCAATACCGGTAATTATTTAATGATATTAAATAACGACGGCAGTGTTGTAAAGTATAAAGAGGTAGATGGTTTATTTGGTATAGGCTTTACAGTTCTTCCTAACGGTGAACTTTCATACGGACAAATTATAGCAGTTAGTCCTGGGGTTCCAGTTGGGAGATTCATTGTGATGGATACTACTTTAGCACCTGTCGATACATTTCAATGCGGCAATGGATATATTACACACCCGTCCGATTTTATTTTACTGCCAAATGGACATGCTATTTTACACGCAACTGATCCTCAGCCGGTTGATATGAGCCAATATGGTGGAAGTCCAAATGCCATCGTCGTTGGTAACGTTGTACAGGAACTTGATGAATCTAAAAATGTTGTTTTTCAATGGAGATCCTGGGATTATCTTCCAATATCGGATTCATATATTAACCTTACTACTCCTATAGTGGATTTAACCCATGCAAACGCATTGGCTTTAGGTGCAAATGGGAACATCCTTTATTCGATCAGGCATACTTCAAGTATTATAAGTATAAGTAGGCAAACAGGAAATGTTAATTGGATACTGGGTGGTAAACGAAACCAGTTTACTTTTATTAATGAGCATTCTTCTAATGCTCCAAACTATTTTTCATTCCAGCACGACATAAGGGTGCTGCCAAATGGAGATATAACTTTGTTCGATAATGGTACCCAGCATTCACCCCAATATTCCCGTGGAGTAGAATATAATTTAGATGAACAGAATAAAACTGCAACACTAGTTTGGGAATTTCGTCACTCACCTGATTTCTTTGCTGGCGCAAATGGTTCTATGCAGAGATTAGCAAATGGTAATACTATAATAGGTTGGGGATCTGCTAGTACAAGTGGCACACCATTGTTCACAGAGGTTCATCCTGATAATAATATTGCTCTTGAATTTTCAATGCCTCTGGGGCATAGATCTTTCAGGGCGTTAAAATTTCCCTGGGCAAGTGGGTTACCAACGGCATCAGTAACTATACACGAAGTTTTACAAGGTAATACTTATATATTCAATAACTCGACCGATACAACTGGAACAACAATTAAATTCAATTACATTGAAGACTTTTATAATCAAATAGATGTGAAGAGGTTTGAATATTCTCCGATTAACCCGTCTTTTGAAGACCGTGCACCATTAGTTTATCCTGCAAGTATTACAATTGAAGCTTTTGGCACCGATACATTAAACATCGATGTTTGGTTTAAAGTCGATCAGATACCGCAGATAATTGATCCTGCAAATACAATTGTTTACCACAGACCGACTATCGATTCAGGAGTTTTCAAACCATTGTCAACATCTTATTTACCCGGCACAAATGAGCTTAAAGTTTCAGGTGTTGGCTATGCTGGTGAATTCATTTTTGGTTACCCTGACGTACCGGTAGTACCAACTATTCCCGGTCTTGTTTCTCCTTTAAACAACCAGCTTGTTAACCAGGATGATTCCTTGGAATTAGAATGGTCTCCGACCGGCTTTGCTGATAAGTTTTATTTGCAAGTCTCAACTGATCAGAATTTTACAAGTCCCGTTGTTGATGATTCTAATTTAACATCACTAACTTATACATTGAGTACTCTGCTACAGGAGCAAGATTATTTTTGGCATGTTAAATCGAAAAATCTTATGGGTTGGGGTGACTGGTCAGATGTGTGGAATTTTAAGTCAACCGCAGGATTTATAGATTTAACATTCCCTAATGGCGGTGAAACCTGGGAAACAGATACTTCCCTAGTAATTTATTGGGATTTTAATACAACAGATAGTGTAAATATAGACCTTTACAAAAATGATGTTTTCTCCAGAACAGTTGTCGATAGCTTTTATTCTGTAACTGGTGGATACAAGTGGACTTTATCCGACAGTACCGCTTCGAGCAATGATTATAAAATAAAAATTTCTTCTATTGATGGTTCACTGGAAGATATGAGCGAAAGCAATTTTACTATTATTTACAACCCTACAGATGTAGGAGGTACCAATGAATTAGTAACAGATTTCAGGTTAGAACAGAATTACCCAAATCCATTTAATCCAAGTACAACGATTAGATATGCAGTGCCGTTACAAAGTTACGTTACTGTAAAAATATATAGTTCACTTGGTGAGAACATTGCTGAACTTGTTAATTTAAATCAAAGTGCAGGTACTTACCAGGTAACCTGGAATGCAAATAATGTTGCTTCGGGAATTTACTTTTATTCCATTCAAGCAGTTCCAACTGATGGCTCAGATGTTTTTAGATCGGTAAGGAAGATGATATTGTTAAAATAATGGGTGGGATGATTAGTTTAACGATGTTAATTTTATGATAGGAGATACTAAAT
>CBEPPX010000364.1:0-2908 GCA_965511205.1 uncultured Ignavibacteriales bacterium
TTGGGTAGCTGTTTATTTGTTTGAATATCAGTCATTTAATTTTTTTTATATTCTTGTTAAAGTTAATACTCTAAGTTTCAGGTTAATTACGCCTAACATATTATTAACCTGCAAAATAATCATTCAATTTAGAATGATAATCTGCAAAAATATTGATTACTTCTTTTGTTAGTATACATTTTATTTTATAAAAATTATTATTTATTCTCATAAAATCAAGCATTAAATACAATAACTAATTTCGGATTTCAGAATCAAAAATTAATTCAGCACTCGTAAATCCACAATCCTCAATTCTACATTTCTCATTCAAATCGCAAAACTTTATCTTTGTCGTAGCATAACAAATTATTTAATCTTTAATGAGCAGCCAAATAAATCATCCAACAATAAGCGAAGGCGGGGTAATCCGTCCTACCCGCGTAGAAGTGGATTTAAAAACTCTAGCAGAAAATTTTAGCAGGATAAAGAACCGCGTTAAAGATGTAAAATTGATGCCCATACTTAAAGCAAACGCTTACGGGCACGGGCTTTTGCGTACTGCGCAGTTCTTCCAGCAGTTAAAAGCAGATTACCTTGGGGTTGCTGTTGTGGAAGAAGGAATTCTTCTCCGGAAAAACGGAATAAACATTCCTATTCTTGTTTTGGGTGGAGTTTGGGGAAACCAGGTTCCGTTATTTCTAAAACACAATCTTACCATAACCGCTTCTTCTATAGATAAAATTAAAATGATAGATGAAACCGCAGAACAGATGAAACTAAAAGCAGTTGTTCATCTTAAAATAGATACAGGAATGGAACGGATTGGTGTTCATCATTATAATGCCGAATATTTTTTAGAAGCTGCTTATAAATGTAAAAATATAATTGTAGAAGGTATATATTCACACTTTGCAAATGCAGAAGCCGAAGATCTAACACACGCAAAGCTTCAGCTTGAAAGGTTTAATGAAGTCTTAACTTTTTTTGATAAGCGATCAATCAAACCACCTGTTAGGCATATTGCAAATTCGGGCGCAATACTGCAGTTACCCGAGGCAAACTTTGATATGGTACGTCCCGGTATAATGCTCTTTGGAGTTTATCCTTCTGCGGAGGTTAAAAAAACTGTTGAAGTAAAACCAACTTTATCATGGAAGTCACTTGTAGTTTATTTTAAAGTTATCAAAGCCGGTCAGCCGGTTGGATACGGTTCAACCTTTAAGCCGGATCATAATATAAGAGCCGTTACAATTCCGGTTGGTTACGGCGATGGTTATTTAAGAAGCATGAGCAACAAAGCTAAAGTTCTTTTAAGAGGGGAAAGATATCCTGTTATAGGAACGACCTCGATGGATCAGATTGTTGTTAATATTGAACAGGGGAGTGCATATAACGGGGATGAAGTTATCCTTTTGGGCAGCGATGGTAAAAATTCAATTACATGCGAAGAGTTAGCAGGTTGGGCGGGAACAATTCCTTATGAAATTTTAACTAATATTAATACAAGAGTGCCGAGGGTTTATAAAGAATAGTTAATAAAATTTCCCAGGTGATTATTTTCATTCCTTTAAACATCATGAACTTTTAGGGTAACATTGTAGAGCGAATTGCCAATTCGCTCATTTTTATATTTGAGCGATTCAGCGAATCGCTCTACAGATGAAATTGCAAATCTTATTTGTTCAAACCCAATCTTTTATTCTTCATACTTTTTAAAAAGTACGGATGTATTGTGTCCGCCAAAACCAAATGCATTGCTCATTGCAATATTAACAGTTCTCTCTTCTCCTTTATTAAATGTATAGTTGAGATCACATTCAGGATCGGCAGTTTCAAAATTTATAGTAGGAGGTATAATATTATTTTGAACAGCTAAGCAAGAAGCAATTCCTTCAATTGCACCAGCCGCACCAAGTAAATGTCCCGTCATACTTTTTGTAGAACTTAAATTCATTTTGAAAGCATGATCGCCGAATAAAGATTTAATTGCTCTTGTTTCTCCAATATCACCTAAAGGAGTTGCAGTACCATGCATATTTATATAATCAATATCTTCAGGGTTTATTCCGGCAGTGGCAATTGCCATCTTCATAGAAAGGATTGCTCCAACCCCATCGGGATGCGGTGCAGTTATGTGATGTGCATCTGCCGAAAGTCCTCCGCCAATTATTTCAGCATAAATTTTTGCATCACGTTTTTTTGCATGTTCAAGTTCTTCCAGTATTAATACAGCACTTCCTTCGCCCATAACAAATCCATCCCGTGTTGCGTCAAAAGGTCTGCTGGCGGTTTCAGGACTGTCGTTTCTTGTTGATAATGCGCGTGCAGAATTAAAACCTCCTACAGCTAATTCGGTTATTGTTGCCTCACATCCACCGGATAGCATTGTATCGGCTAAACCTTGCTTAATTAACAGGTAGGAATCTATCATATTATTATTTGAAGTTGCACATGCAGAAACAATACAATAGTTTGGTCCCTGAAAACCGTACTTAATTGATATTTGCCCCGCAGCAATATCCGGGATAATCATCGGAATAAAGAAAGGTGAAATCCTGGATGGTCCTTCGTTCGCACTAATAAGTGACTGCTCATAAAAAGTATTTATTCCCCCCATACCGCTGCCTAAAATAACGCCTGTTCTTTCTTTATCTTCTGTACTCATTTTATCCGGCACAAGGTTACCATCTTCCAATGCTTCTTTAACTGCAGCCAATCCATACTGTGCAAATAGGTCTAATCTTCTTGCTTCTTTTTTATCGATGTAATTTAACGGATCAAATCCTTTAACTTCGCAGGCAAAGTGCGTATTTATTTTTGACGGATCGAATTTAGTAATTTCGGCTGCCCCGCTTTTACCATTAAGTAATCCTTTCCAGAATTCCTTTGCTGTAAGACCGATAGGAGTTATTGCTCCCATTCCTGT
>CBEPPX010000365.1:0-2888 GCA_965511205.1 uncultured Ignavibacteriales bacterium
TATTCATTAGTTTAAAACTGATTTCATTTCTTACAGAAATATTTTAAATGATACCGCTGCATGTACATTCAAATTATACGCTTCTAAAAGGTACAATTCCTGTGGAGCAACTAGTTAAAAGGGCTGTAGAACTTGGGCTGCCTTCTCTTGCAATTACCGATACTAATGCAATGAACGGGGTTATTCAGTTTGTTAAAATTGCCGATGAAAATAAAATTAAGCCTATTATAGGAACTCTAATAGACGACCCAGGTAACAAAAGCAATTACATTTTACTTCTCGCAAAAAACAATAAGGGCTATAGCGATGTTTGTAAAATTATAACTTCCAGGAAATTGAATGATGATTTTTCCCTGCTCTCGATCCTTAAAAATAAATGGCGCAACCTTTTTATTATCACCCCGTCAATTGAATTGCTTAAGGATATGAATCCATCTGAGAATATTTTTATTGAATTGATTACAACTAACAATGAAAAAGCGGAAAACAGGAAGCGTTACGATTTTGCAGAAACTAACAATTTTAAATGTGTAGCCACAAATCCAATCTACTTTTTAAGGAAGCATGATTATCATCTACATAAAACTGTAACTGTGATCAGGTTAAGCTCTACACTTAAAAATGTTGAGGAAGATGAACTAGTTGATAAAGATTTTTATTTCAAAGATCCAATATTAATAAATAAGAAATGGAAAACACTGCAGGATGTACTTGATCAATCCAATAAAATTGCAGATGAGTGTAATGTTAACTTAAAATTGAATGACTATAAATTCCCTTCCTATCCTGTTCCTTCAAACGAAACTGCTGAATCACTTTTATGGAAAGAAACCTACAAGGGATTAAGTAAAAAATATCATCCAATTACTGATGCTATTAAAAAAAGAGTTGAGGATGAGTTAGCTGTAATTAGGGAGATGAATTTTACAGAATATTTTTTAATTGTATGGGATATTGTAAGAGAAGCCAGGCAAAGGGGAATGTTGCTTATTGGAAGGGGCTCGGCGGCGAACAGTATTGTTGCATTCTGTTTAGGTTTAACCCAAGTGGATCCTATAGAACTGAACCTTTACTTCGAGCGTTTTATGAATAAGGCGCGAAGCAGTCCGCCGGATGTGGATATTGATTTTTCATGGAAAGAAAGAGATGAAATTATAAAATACATTTTTGAAGAGTATGGTTACGAAAAAGTTGCGATGATTTCAACCACGGTTACATTCAGGGCAAGATCAGCTTTTCGGGAAGTTGCAAAAGCTTACGGTTTTACAAATGAAGAGATATCTAAATTCAGTAAAAGAATTCCGTGGACCAGTGCAGCAAATCTTCCTAATCTTTCAAAACTTTTTCCTGAATCAAAAAAACTTAATTTTAACCAGGAACCATGGAAATCAATTGTAAGTTTAGCCTCAAAGATAGCAGGGTTTCCCCGGCACCTTAGCATTCATCCGGGGGGAATTGTAATTGCCCCAAATAAAATAACCGATTACGTTGCTTTAGAGTATGCGAAAAATAAGGGTTTAGGCTTAATCGTAACGCAGCCGGATATGTATTCAATTGAAGATATTGGTTTAATTAAAATTGATATTCTCAGCCAGAGATCGCTTGGTGTTTTAAGAGATACGATGGAAAGTATAAAAAATTAATTAGCAGATTCATTTTGCTGAATTTTGTTCATCGATAGAAATGTTGAATTGTAAATTATTAAAATGATACCAATTACCAACAATCCAATGTTCTGAAATAGTTTTATTGATCCTAATTGGCTACCGTTAGCAGTACCGAAACATCCGCAATCAATATTTAAACCTCTTGCAAGACTTATAGCGATAGCAATTATAAAAATAATTAACATCCCGCTGATTATTAGACTGTTCTCTTTAACCGCCACTCCAAATAAAAGGAGAAGACCCGCACTTATTTCAATCCAGGGAAGAATGATAGCGAGAATGTTTATAAAATTATCAGGCATCAGTTTATAATTTGCAATTGCCAGCGAAAAGTCACTTGGTTCTGCAATTTTAAGAATGGCAGCATAAATAAAAACAAACGCAAGAAAAACTCTTAAAACAAATAGGAGGTATTTATTATTTAAAACATTTTTCATCACAAAATTCTAGTAAACATTTACTGATTAGCTCCGTTAGTGGTTGTAGGATAACTTGCTTTAACCCAGTCTAGCCATCCTCCAAAAAAAACAAAAACATTTTTGTATCCAATCTCAGATAATTTGTTTCCCAACAAAATACTCAAATCACAATCTGTACCATTGCAATATGTTACAATAGCTTCATCCTTACTAATGCCGTTTAATTTGTCTTCGTTTTCTTCAAATGAATAGAAGTAAATATTAATTGCTTTAGAAATATGTCCTTCATTATAGTCAATACCTTCTCTTGCATCTATAAACTTTGCACCATTATTAAAAAGTATATATGCCTGCTCAAGGTTTATTACTTTTGGTTCTACAAATATTTTTTCTTCATTCACTTCTTGATTGTTATGAAATATTTCACTTTCATCATTGAGTGAAACTGTGTTTTCCTGCATGGTTGTATCGTTTATTTCTTCAGATAACCTTTGCTCATTCTCAATTATCTCTAATCGCGTTGTAATATCTACACTATCGTCGGTTTCTTTTTCATTTTGAATAATTTCGGATATGATCAGAGAATCAGAAGCAAAGCTTAAATTTTTTACCTTCCTTATTAAGGAAATACCTGCTGGATTAAAATTATTAAAAATTAATCCAACAATTGAACTTAATACCAAAACTAAAAATATTTTTTTTATCTCTATATGCAATTTTTATTTTATGCTAATTTCAAAAAGTAAATACTTTGTTTAATAACAAAGCCCTCAGAAAGAGGGCTATTGTACCGAAGGCCGGA
>CBEPPX010000366.1:0-2888 GCA_965511205.1 uncultured Ignavibacteriales bacterium
GAAGATTCGGAACCATTCTTGAAAATGTTATCTTCGATCCGGTTAGCAGGCATATCGATCTTGATGATGATATGATTACCGAAAATACCCGTGCTTCATATCCCATCGATCAAATTCCAAACGCAGTTCCCGAGGGATACACAAATAACCATCCTAAAAATGTAATCTTTCTAACCTGTGATGCTTCGGGCGTTATGCCGCCGATTGCAAAACTTAATCCTGAACAGGCACAATACCATTTTATAAGCGGTTACACATCTAAAATTGCTGGAACGGAAATAGGATTGGGAATTGAACCGCAAATAACTTTTTCTGCTTGTTTCGGTGCGCCGTTTATGGTTCGCCGCCCGGCAGAGTATGCGAATATGTTGAAGGAAAGAATGTTAAAACATAAAGCTAATGTATGGTTAGTTAACACAGGATGGGTTGGCGGTAAATTTGGAGTGGGTAAACGTATAAGCATACGTCATACACGTAATCTTTTAAATGCAGCTTTAGACGGCAAGCTTAATAAAGTAAAGTATAGAAAAGATAAACTCTTTGGTTTTGAAGTACCTCTTTCCTGCCCCGATGTGCCGGAAGATGTTTTAGAACCTTCAAATTCCTGGGGTAATAAAAAAGAGTACTGGCAGCGCTACGATGCTTTAGCTGCACGCTTTATAGAAAATTTTAAACTCTTTGCTAAAGATTCTACTGATGAAGTGATAAAAGCTGGACCGAAGAGGTTGAAATCGTAGATAATCTTTTTTAATGACGGGTTAGTAACCCGTCTTTTCTATTAAGTTTAATAACTAATAAAATTTAGAAAAGATGTATTGGTCCCCTGAAAGAATATTCTATTCACACGCTACAATTGATAATGAAATCACAAAAAGGGTTTTGAAATGTGCGGAAAAATTAGATAAGAATTATGCAGTATATGTAGCAGATAGAAAAATCACTGGCATACCGCTAATGGAAAAGCTAAGGCAGGAAATCTATAATTCTAATGCATTGCTATTATCATGGACTGATAATTGTTCAAAAACTAATTCTAATCAAATTATTTCATTCGAACTTGGAATGGCTTATTCGTTAGGCATTCCAATTTATTTATTAAAATTCACAAAGGATAAACTTCCTTGGTTTTATGATCAGTTGACTGATTATGAGTCACTTAGTGATGATTCGGAAGATCTTATTTTTAATAAATTAAAAAAACTTGATCTTAGTAAGTTTTATAATCCAATCGATATCCTTATACCTAACGAAGAATTACCAAAATATGGGAAAAATCAGAGTAAAAATATAGAAGTAGTTCAAAAAGATGGGACTTTAAAGCTTACAACTCCTTTTAATGGAATCATACATTTCAGACTAGTTAACAGAAGATTGAAACCAGAGAAAAATGTTAGGATTATAATTGAATTTCCAAATCAAGTTAAAATTCTATTTGATGCTGGTTCTATTAATGGTTCAACTGGTGTTCAAAGAAATGAACTTTTCGAAATGATAAAATATTCAAAGAAAGCAGTAAGGATGGTATGGGAATCACTACCAAGTGAATCTTTTAATTTTGAGTTAAGATTAATAGTTGATAAACCTGAAGAAACTTTGTTAGACAAAATAAAAATAACAGTTTCAAGCGAAAGTTTTAATGGTTGGAGATTAAAAGAAATTCCTCTTGTAATTGCGTAATAACATTAGATTTTAATTACTAGGATTTTGAATTATGCTTAAAATATTAACTCAACTTTTCCTCCGTGATCTCGAGAAACTAAAAACTGAGATAACTTCCTACAAAGATGAAAAGAAAATGTGGGAAGTTTCTGGAGAAATAAAAAACTCTGCAGGAAATTTATGTTTGCACATTTGCGGCAACCTGCAGCATTTTGTTGGTGCAGTGCTTGGTAACTCCGGTTATGTAAGAAAACGTGATGAAGAATTCTCAAGAAAAGATGTTCCAGTTGATGAGATGGTACAGGAAATAGACAAAACTCTGCGAATAGTCAAAAAATCATTAACCGATTTAAATGAAGAAAAGCTTGATGAAACCTTCCCAATAAATGTTTTTGGATATGAAATGACAACAGGATTTTTTCTTACTCACTTAACAACTCACCTTAGCTATCATCTTGGGCAGATAAATTACCATAGGCGTTTGCTGGATACTGAATAAAAAAATGGATTTTGGAAATTAGAAGAAATGCCAGCTCATTATGAACTGGCATTTCTGTATCATTCAAATCTTATATACCAAAAAGGAGTGTTAGTGTAAACTGCATTGTTTCCATTGAACGGGAATTTTCTACAAAGTTATCACCTGTAACTCCAAACAATGGATCTTTGTCATCATTTAAAGATGTGTATGCATCCAATCTTGGATGAGATGAAGGTACTGCGCTCGAATATTTTTTCCCAAAAGGATTCAACCAGTTATAATGAACTCCTATATCGATTGTTAGTATTGGAATTATATCAAGAAGCACTCCCCCGCCAAGCCCAAATCCAACCCTGCTTTCAGATTCAACATTGTAAGTTCCTGAAGGAACTTCGGAAACACCGTTAAAAATTACTTCGCCGCTAATTGTATTCAATCCGATAGACCCATCAAGGTAAACGCCAACCGGGGCTAAAGGTATCCCAATATGAAACTCAGGTCCGACTTTTAGTGAAAACACAGATTGAGAAACCTCAACTTTACCTTTACCTGGTTCAGATTCTCCCTCGCCGCTTAAAGTTGAATAATCAATCATTCCGAAAATGTTGAAACTTAGCACGCCAACGCGGGCTTTTGCATGGAAGTTGGTTCCCGTTTCAAGTCCGTATTTTGTACCATTGTAAAAATCAATTGTTGTTCCACCGTAATCACCTCCCGGAGTTGCGATACCCATTCCACCGCCAACCTG
>CBEPPX010000367.1:0-2879 GCA_965511205.1 uncultured Ignavibacteriales bacterium
ATACATTCTTTATTGGATCGTAATGCATATTGTTTATCTTAAGAGAGGAATACAGATTAGTGGTTAGTTAATCATACTTTAACTTTTTTCTTTGATCACATATTCTTTTTCATCCATCGAATTGTGAACAAGCATTTCACCTAAAAGCCCAACTGAAAACATCTGCACACCAACTATAATTAAGAGCATACCAAGAAAGATCATAGGACGATTACTCAACGGCTGCCCTTGTATCCAGAGAACAGTTAAATAACCTAGAACAATAACACCAGCAATAAAAGCCAATGCTCCGAAAAATCCGAAGAAGTGCATGGGGCGTTTAATATAACGGGTTGCAAATGTAACAGTTATTAAATCAATAAAACCTTTAAAGAACCTGGAAATACCGTATTTTGTTTTGCCGTATCTTCTTGCACGATGCTGCACGGGAGTTTCAGTTATTTTAAAACCCTGCCACTTTGCCAGAACAGGAATATATCGGTGCATCTCGCCATACACTTTAATGTTCTCAACAACTTCTTTCCTGTAAGCTTTAAGCCCACAATTAATATCGTGAATTTTAATTCCGCTTATAAGCCTTGTAATAAAGTTGAATAATTTTGAGGAGTATTTTTTAATGAAGGGATCTTTACGATTCTTCTTCCAACCGGAACATAGATCATATCCATCATCTAATTTTTTTAGCAGATTAGATATTTCCTGGGGATCATCCTGAAGATCGGCATCAATTGTAACAACTGCATTTCCTTTTGCATTTCTAAACCCAATATGGAGTGCGGCAGATTTTCCGTAATTTTTTCTAAAACTTATAAACCTGAATCTTTTATCAGTTTTACTTATTTCTTTAATCTGTTTTAGTGAATCATCCTGGCTGCCATCGTCAACAAACAGAACTTCGTAATCAATATCTACCCTGCCAAGTGCTCTTTTAATTTCATTTACAAGAGGTCTGATTGATTCTTCTTCATTATAAAGAGGAACAATAATAGAAAGTTTCTTAAAAGAGGTTTTTACTTTATTTGAAAATTCCCTTGGTGTTTGCTTGCCGTAGTATCTTCTTCTTTTATTATAAGTGCGCCGGTATCCATCACCTTTCTTACTAATATCTCCTGATGGACTCTCCTTCGGCTCATTAGGTTTAGCCGGTTTAGAGGTATTTTGCTGTTGATCTTGATCTGCCAACTGTTTTATTCATTTTTTAAAAGGAACATAAATTTAATCTAATATTCCCTGAAAAACAATTTGATAGGAATCACTGATCTACAAAAAGTATCAATTTCTAACCAAATAGTAATATTTTAATCTTGACAAAATAGTACAGATTGACTAATTTTACTTTTAAGATTGATAAGAATAATACACAAAGTAAAATTACCTTAAGAGAAATTGAATGAGTGATAAAGAAGTTAAAAAATTAGAAGAAATTGCAAATAAAGATTACAAATACGGATTTGTAACAGAAATTGAATCTGATAGTCTTCCAAAAGGGCTGAATGAAGATATTATCAGACAGCTTTCGGCAAAAAAGAGTGAACCGGAATTTATGCTTGAGCTACGACTTAAAGCATACCACCATTGGCAGACAATGAAAGAACCGCACTGGCCAAACGTAAAATACCCACCAGTAGATTACCAGGATATCCGGTATTATTCTGCACCAAAGAAAAATCCGGAAATAAAAAATCTGGATGAGGTAGATCCAGAACTATTAAAGACTTATGAAAAATTAGGTATCTCTTTAAATGAACAGAAAAGACTTAGCGGCGTTGCAGTCGATGCGGTGTTTGACAGTGTTTCGGTTGCAACAACATTTAAAGAAAGTTTGAATGAATTGGGGATTATATTCTGTTCCTTCTCAGAAGCTTTGCAAAATCATCCTGATCTTATAAAAAAATATCTTGGAACGGTTGTTCCTTACACTGATAATTATTATTCGGCATTAAATTCTGCAGTCTTCAGCGATGGTTCGTTTGTTTACATTCCTAAAGGTGTTCGCTGCCCGATGGAACTTTCAACTTACTTTAGAATTAATGCAGCAGAAACCGGACAGTTTGAGAGAACGTTGATTGTAGCCGAAGAAGGTTCTTATGTTAGTTATTTAGAAGGATGTACTGCTCCTATGCGGGATGAAAACCAATTGCACGCAGCAGTAGTTGAACTAATAGCAATGGATAATGCGCAAATAAAATATTCAACAGTTCAAAACTGGTACCCAGGCAATAAAGAAGGTATAGGCGGCATCTATAATTTTGTTACAAAACGTGGTGCTTGCAGAGGAGTGAATTCAAAAATTTCCTGGACCCAGGTTGAAACCGGTTCAGCGATAACATGGAAATATCCAAGTTGTATTTTACAGGGAGATAATTCTATCGGCGAGTTTTACTCCGTTGCACTTACAAATAATTACCAGCAAGCCGATACCGGAACAAAGATGATCCATCTTGGAAAGAATACAAAAAGTACAATTATCTCTAAAGGAATTTCTGCTGGAAAAAGCCAGAACAGTTACCGTGGCTTGGTAAAGGTTTCTAAAAATGCAGATAACGCACGGAATTTTTCGCAGTGCGATTCACTTCTTCTTGGCGATAAATGCGGTGCTCATACATTCCCATATTTAGAAATAGCTAATCCAAGCGCCCAGGTTGAGCATGAGGCAACTACTTCAAAAATTGGTGATGACCAGCTTTTCTATCTGAATCAAAGAGGCATTGGAACTGAAGATGCAATCGGATTAATTGTTAACGGTTACTGTAAAGAAGTTTTTGCTGAACTTCCGATGGAGTTTGCTGTAGAAGCTACAAAATTATTAAGTGTTAGTTTAGAAGGAAGTGTTGGTTAATTAAATTAAAAATGAAAAAATCAAAATTCAAAAGGAAAAT
>CBEPPX010000368.1:0-2877 GCA_965511205.1 uncultured Ignavibacteriales bacterium
GAATGAGCAAAAAAATTAAACTATATAGATTAAATATTTTTCTTCTGGTTTTAATAATATCGATGTTCTCAAACTGTCAGGATAATGGTTCTTATAAGATGTATAATTATAATTTGAACGAGAAGAATAATATTAAAATTAAGCTTCCGGAAGAGCTTAATGAGATTTCCGGATTGGCATATTCAATAGATAACCACATCATTGCTCATAACGATGAAGAGGGGATAGTATATAAGATAAAACTGCCGTCGGGTGAAGTAATTAATAAATTTATACTTGGTGATAAGCTTGTGAGTAAAGATTTTGAGGGGATTGCTGTTGTGGAAGATACATTATTCGTGGTTACAAGCAATGGTGTTCTTTATAAATATCCAGGATTTGCAGCTGAAAATTTTGCTCATTTTGAAAAGATAAAGACAGGACTAAATGCAGAAAATAATGTAGAAGGTTTATGTTATGATCCGGATACAAATTCATTATTGCTTGCCTGTAAAGATAAAGCGGGTAAAGAATATAAAGGGTTTAAGGCAGTCTATTCGTTTAACCTTGAAAAGATGATTTTGGAATCCGAACCAAGATTCTTAATCTCACCTAATGAATTAAAAGGCAAATTCAATATTAAAAAATTTTCTCCCTCAGGGATTGAATTAAATCCGGTGAGCGGCACCTTTTTTATAATTTCAGTAGATGAAGAGGCAATTATCGAAATATCACCAGATGGTAAAATTTTGGATGCAAAACTTTTTGATAGTAAAAAACATAAGCAGCCGGAAGGAATTACCTTTCTGGATGATGGTTCCCTCATTTTAGCAGATGAGGGTAAAGGTGGGAAAGGATTCATAACCATAATAAATAGAAATTAATTTATGCATACACGATTAATGAAAATCCTTAATATATTTTTACTTTTTTTTATAATTACAATTCCTTTGTTTTCACAATCTGAGCAGCAAAAAAAATATATTACTGTTATTCCCGGGGAGGAGTATGAAGCCGGTTGGTTTCATAATTTCTGGTTCGGGAAACATTGGCGCGATTTGTGGACTACTCCTATTCGAGTTCCTGTTCTGGATCTTTCAACTTTTGCCGGCGGAATAACACCTATAAAAGTTGGAGGCGGGCTGCAAACAAAATCAATCCGTTTTAAAGGTGAAGATGAAAAAATCTGGAAATTCAGATCTATAAGTAAAGATCCTACCAAAGTACTCGAAGCAGATTTACAAGAATCAATGATAGCAGAAGTATTACAAGATCAGATTAGTTCTTCAAATCCTTTCGGAGCGCTTGTAGTTGTTCCACTTCTCAATGCAGTTGATGTCCTTCAAGCTGAACCAGTCTTAGTATTTTTGCCCGACGATGATAAACTTGGGGAGTTTAAAGAAGAGTTTGGTGGAATGTTTGGGATGATTGAAATTAATCCTGATGAAGGTGCAACCGATGAACCGGGTTTTGGCGGATCAGAAAAAATAATAGGAACGTATAAGCTATTCCATCGTCTAGAAAAAAAACGAAGTGAAAAAGTAGATTCAAAAGAATACTTAAAAGCCCGGCTGATGGATAATTATTTGGGTGATTGGGATAGGCACACCGATCAATGGAGATGGGCAAAGTACGATATAGAAGGTGAAGAACTATGGCATCCTATCCCTCGCGATCGTGATCAGGCATTTCCAAAGTACGATGGCATTTTCCCATCACTTGCTGAGATTTTCGTATTACAACTAAACCATTTTGATGCAGAATTTCCGAAAGCACGAAATCTTACCTGGAGCGGAAGAATGCTAGACCGTCGTTACCTATCAGAACTTACTAAAACTGAATGGGATTCTGTTACAGCATTTGTTCATAAAAGATTAACTGATGAAGTTATAGATGAAGCCATTAACAGGTTGCCTGAGGAAAATAAAAAAATTGCCGGGGATGAATTATTATATAAACTTAAATCACGCCGTAATTTACTTTTTAATTTTTCCGAGGATTACTATAATTTAATTAACGATGTGGTTGAAATATTTTGCAGCAACAAGGATGATTATATAGAAGTTAATCGGTTAAGTAATGATGAAACAGAAGTTTCATATTATCGAAGGGATAAAAAAACAGGTGAAAAAAAGGGCAAGTCGATTTATCATAAAAAATTCGATAATAAACTTATCTCTGAAATAAGAATTTTTCTTATGGAGGGAAATGATAAAGCTTTAATTGAAGGTTATGTTGATACAAGTCCTTTGATCAGAGTAGTTGGAGGAAAAGGAAAAGATGAATTTACAGATAACTCAAAAGTGAATGGTTATTTGTTCAGCATTACGCCCATTCCCAATTCAGAAAATGCAACACAATTTTATGATAGTGGGAATAAATCAGTTTTTAATAAAGGCCCTGGTACACTTGTTAAAACATTTTCCATTCCTGAACCAAAAGATGATATTGATAAATATGAACCACATTTCAAAAATAGATTCCATGAAATTGAAATTAACCCGGTTTTTAATCTTAGTTCGGATGATGGATTAACAATTGGCGGCGGACCAACTTTACTTGTATATGATTTTTTAATGGATCCTTTTGAATATTGGATGACTTTTACGGCAGCTTATTCAATTAAACTTAAAAGTGCCAACCTGTTTTATAAGATGATATCGAAATCATGGATAAGAGGAGCAGAAACTAACCTTGAAATGAGTTTCACTCAATTACATCTCGTAAAATATTATGGATTCGGAAATGAAACTCCTTACCACGAAGAACTTGAAAGAAATGGTTTTAACGAGCTGAAACAGAATTTCTTTTATATTGAGCCATCGATAGATTTTCACTTCTTTAAATATAACACCACAAGATTTGCGCTATCATACAACGCTTACAATACAAGTTTGA
>CBEPPX010000369.1:0-2843 GCA_965511205.1 uncultured Ignavibacteriales bacterium
AATCTAAATTATTAAAACAACTTATTGTTGTTTACTCTCCTTATCTCTAATTTTACACTCAAGTTTTTTATTAATTCTATAGCGAACTATCTAAATAATTTTCCTGCGACGATTTTCGAAAAATTAAGGAGTTAAATAATTATGATAAATAAGGAAATGAAAAACATTCTTGTAACTGGTGCAGTAGGTCAAATTGGTTCTGAACTTACACTGGCACTTCGTGAAAAATATGGTACTAAAAATGTAATTGCAACCGGTAGAAAAACTGCACCAAGCGATGAACTGTTGAATTCCGGTCCTTTTGAATTTATAAATATTACACAAAAAGAAACAATTGAAGAAGTTGTTAAAAAATATAACATCGATACAATTTATAACATGGCGGCAATCCTTTCAGCTACCGGCGAGGAAAAACCAGGATTATGCTGGGACGTAAATATAAATGGGATGTATAATATTCTTGAACTTGCAATTAAATATGATATGACTCGTGTCTTTATACCAAGTTCAATTGCAGCATTTGGCCCGGAAACACCAAGAGAGAACACTCCACAGGAAACTATCCTGAAACCAAAAACAATGTATGGTGTAACTAAAGTAGCCGGGGAACTGCTTTGTGATTACTATTTCAAAAGATTTAATCTTGATATTAGGGGAGTAAGATATCCAGGTATTATTAGTAGTGAAACTCTTCCAGGTGGCGGAACTACAGATTATGCAGTGGAAATATTTTATGAAGCAATTAAAAATAAAAAATATACTTGCTTTGTAAAAGAAGATACGGTTCTTCCGATGATGTATATGCCGGATTGTATAAAGGCAACAATTGATTTGATGGAAGCAGATATTTTAACGCTTAAACATCATTCCGATTTTAATCTGACAGCAATGAGTTTTTCAGCAGGTGAACTGGCTGATGAAATCAAAAAGCATATTCCTGAATTTAAATGCAGCTATAAACCGGATTTCAGACAAGAAATAGCTGATTCATGGCCGAGTTCGATAGATGACAGTGCCTCAAGAGAAGAATGGGGTTGGAAACCGGCTTACGATCTTTCAGCAATGACCACGGACATGATTGAGGCTCTTGGTAAACGACATGCCGAAGGTAAATTATAATTTTGTTGATTGAAAATTTATATTAAAAATATTTTTCTTAATTATTCCATAAGGATAAAATCATGACTGAATCCACAAAAAAGTATTACGGTGATATTTTAACTACAATTGAAAGCGAAGGACTTTATAAAAAAGAAAGAGTTATAATCAGTCCCCAAAGTGCAAATATAGAAGTTAAAGGTGGGCAAAAAGTCCTGAACATGTGTGCAAATAACTACTTGGGATTAGCTAACAATCCTGAGATTATTGAAACAGCTAAACAAAGTTTCGATAAATGGGGATACGGTTTATCATCAGTTAGATTTATCTGCGGCACACAGGAGTTACATAAAGACCTCGAGCAAAAGATAACCGATTTTTTAGGAACGGAAGATACAATTCTTTATACATCGTGCTTTGATGCAAACGGCGGTTTATTCGAAACTATACTTACCGCAGATGATGCGATTATTAGTGATGAGTTAAACCACGCGAGTATAATTGATGGTGTACGTTTGTGTAAGGCACAGCGCTATCGGTATAAAAATAATAATATGGATGATCTTGAAGAAAAACTTAAAGAGGCAAAAGCCAAGAATACCAAACAGATCCTCATTGCAACAGATGGTGTGTTTTCCATGGATGGTTATGTTGCCAATTTAAAAGGAATTTGTGATCTGGCAGATAAATACGGTGCAATGGTAATGGTTGATGATTCTCATGCAGTTGGCTTTATGGGTAAGCACGGCAAGGGAACACACGAACATAATGATGTGATTGGCAGAATTGATATTATTACAGGGACACTCGGCAAAGCGTTAGGCGGGGCAAGCGGAGGTTACACAAGCGCAAGAAAAGAAATTGTCGATCTACTTCGTCAGCGTTCACGTCCTTATTTATTTTCAAATACTGTGGCACCGAATATTGTTGCGGCATCCATAAAAGTATTTGATATTTTGAGTTCCAGTACACATCTGCGGGATAAATTAGAAGAAAACACAAAATATTTTAGAGAAAAAATAAAAAATGCTGGATTTGAAATAAAAGAAGGTATTCATCCAATTGTTCCCATTATGCTGGGTGATGCAGTACTTGCACAAAAAATGGCAGCAAGATTATTAGAGAAAGGTGTTTATGTAATAGGATTCTTTTATCCTGTTGTACCAAAAGATACAGCAAGAATAAGAGTGCAGATTTCAGCAGCACATACAAAGGAAGATTTGGATTTTGCAGTTGAAAAATTTAAAGAAGTAAAAGAAGAAATGGGATTATAAAAAAAGTCTCTCCGAACCCCTCCTAAGGAGGGGTTTTTTATTTGAGAGAAATTATGAATATCAATATAGATCTTTGCAAAGGTGATATTACAAAACTGGAGGTTGATGCCATAGTGAATGCAGCCAACACAACTCTGCTTGGCGGTGGGGGTGTTGATGGTGCAATGCACCGTGCTGCAGGACCGGAATTACTGGAAGAGTGTAAAACATTAAACGGCTGTCCCACCGGCAAAGCAAAAATTACAAAAGGTTATAATCTTCCAGCAAAGTTTGTTATTCACACTGTTGGTCCTATTTGGAGTGGGGGAAATCATAGTGAAGATACTCTTTTAGCAAATTGCTATTGCAACTCACTTAATCTTGCAGTTGAAAACAGAATTAAAACTATCGCCTTCCCTGCAATAAGCACAGGAGTCTATCGCTTTCCTTTAGAGCGTTCAGTAAAAATTGCTGTTGAAGAAGTAAAATTCT
>CBEPPX010000370.1:0-2842 GCA_965511205.1 uncultured Ignavibacteriales bacterium
GCACTTCTAATTGATCCCAATCATGAAGATGCATTGTACAGCCTGGGAATACTGCATCAGAGGCAGAATGAATTCCGCGAAGCAATTGAATATTTTGAAAAGGTTACTATAATCGATCCGGGATATGCAGAAGCTTACTATGAACTTGGATTTTGTTATGAGAACCTGGAAGAATATCCAAATGCATTAAATTCTTACGACAAGTTCCTGGAGCTCGATCCTTATAACGCAAGCGGCTGGTATAACCATGCTATCATTCTTGTTAAGTTAAACCGGCTGGAGCAAGCGATTAACAGTTATGAGCTTGCAGTTGCACTTAAAGAAGATTTTCCAAGTGCCTGGTTTAATAAAGGGAATGTGCTTGCAGAGTTGGGTAGGTTTAAAGAAGCGCTGGATAGTTTTAAAAAGGCTTATCAACTGGATAATTATGATGAAGCAACCTGTTTTAATATAGGAAACCTTTACGAAGAACTTGGTGATAATGTTTATGCAATAAAATATTACAACGAAGCAATAAAAATTAATGATGAATATTACGAAGCTTTTCTTGCCAGGGGATATTGCTACGATGCATTAGGAAAGTACCAGATTGCTTTAAAAGATTTTAATACGGCTATTTCACTTTCCCAGGATAATGCTGAAGCATGGTATGCTAAAGCAGACTTGGAATATTCATTGGGGCATTTAAAAGAATCGGTGAACAGTTATATTCATGCAGTAAAAATTCAACCGCAAAATTACGATGTGTGGTACACACTGGCAGAAACATACATAGAATTAAGTGATTGGCTAAATGCGATGGATGCTTTTGATCAATGCTTAAAGGTTAAACCGGATGATGCGAATGCAGTTTATGGTAAGGCAAAAATTAATTTTATTCTTAGCAGAACAGAAGAAGCAATAAAATGTTTGAAAATTGCATTTGAACTCGATCCGGGTATTCAAAAAGAATTTGCAAGAGAATATCCTGAGGTTAAATCATCCAGGTTATTTAAAAAACTGTTGGGGGAAAACTAATCGTATTTTTCTTCCTCCTGGAAATTTTTTTTGGGCAATTGAATATTAACTTGGTTGTCATCATACTATGTTAATTATTAGTTTATAGTTTATGAAAGATTCGTTTCATGCAAATACCGAAATAATAGGATTGTTAGGTCATCCTATTAAACATTCCTATTCACCATTTGTGCAGAATGTAGCTTTTGAATTTGAGAAGATGGATTACATATATCTTGCGTTTGATGTTCCGCCGGCAAATCTTAAAAGTGCACTTAACGGTGTTATCGCTCTTGGTTTGAAAGGATTAAACGTAACCCTTCCGCACAAGGAAAAAATTATCCGGTATCTGGATGAACTATCTGAAGAAGCGGCAACAATTGGTGCGGTAAATACAATTGTTAACGACCAGGGAAAATTAATTGGCTACAATACTGATGTTACAGGAATTATAGAAACCCTGGCACCCTTCAAGGAGCAGATAAACGGTTCGTCAGTTAGTGTTTTTGGAGCTGGCGGTAGTGCACGCGCAGTAATTTATGCACTTATCCGCCACTTTAAACCTGAGCGGATAAACCTAATTAACAGAACGGTTCAACGAGCAGATTCAATTCAAAACTATTTTTCTACAAAAATGAGATACGATGGATTTAAAACGATGGATTTATTTCCACCGGATCTGGTTGATACTCTTCGAAGTTCCAGGTTGATCATTAATGCTACTTCAATTGGAATGTTTCCGGAACTGGATGATACAATAACAGATCTTAAAGAGTCATTTGTTTCAGAGCAGATAGTTTTTGATCTGGTTTATAATCCTCCTAAAACAAAATTCTTAAAGCTTGCTGAAAAACAGGGTGCTACTACTATGGGTGGTTTAAAGATGCTGGTTTCACAGGCAGCAAAATCATTCGAGTTGTGGACTGGTGTGAAAATGCCTATAGATAAGATTTCCAAATCGCTTGAGCTTTATATTTCCAAATAACCAATCTCAGTATTGCTAACACCTTCATTAATTATTGATTTGACAGAATAAGCGGAAATGATTAGGTTATCAACATCAAAAGGTAAACATTTATGAAGAAGATACTTCCTATACTTTTTTTGTTCACATCCTTATCTGTTGTGAACATACTTCCCCAAAACCGGGTTGAGCGCAGTTCTCCATTTATTTCTGGAATGGTAGGCACTGCAAAGGTTAGTCTTTCAGGTAACGGTGAGCAAAACCCTATGGCGCTGGCTTTTGGCGGTAGTTTTGGAATTCCGATAATTAACAACCTCTACCTTTACACTCGTTCTTCTTATACATCGCAATCAAATTTTCAATCGTTTTATAATACTGCTTATTTAAGTGGCGGTTTGCTTTTATCAGAAGAATTTACACAGGTTAACTCATCCTTTACACAGCTTTTAGTAAACGGCGGATTGCTTTATAATATTCGCATTACAGAAGAGTTTGTGTTAGGATTAAACGGGGGGCTTTCTTTTATGATTCTTAACCAGGAAGCAAAACTCCGCACAGGGCAGGTTATATCTAACATCGATAACGAAAATATTTGGGGAGCTTTTGGCGGCGTTATTGTTGAAAAATCGTGGGATGAGAGTGACTTTACAACATTCTTTGAAGCACAATATAATTATGCCGAAAGCGATGCGCTTTACCGTTCCGATGCACTGAATGTGATGAATTATACTTTTGGCATCAGGTATTACCTTAGCGGAAGATAGGAATGATTGTTAATCACAAGCTGCATAAAAAATCATTCACTTTTTTCCCGCTTATTTACTATATCCTTTAATTCATCAACGTGCCTGAAAATCTCTTCCGCTTCCTCATCACTCAGAG
>CBEPPX010000371.1:0-2831 GCA_965511205.1 uncultured Ignavibacteriales bacterium
GTTATGAAAGTAATTTTATTTCTACCTTCATTTGCAAGCTGTCCCATCAAAACCCCAAGCTTTGCCGGAGTGTTATCACCATGAACCGGGCAATTACTACCTTCGCTGTTACATACCATTACTTCAGCATTATTGAGAAGTTTCTTAATATCAATTCCAAGTAAAGCCGCAGGAACAATTCCGAATAATGATAAAGCAGCATATCGTCCGCCAATGTTTGGATCATTTAAAAATATTCTTCTGAACTTCAATTCTTTTGCCACAGTTTCTAATCCGCTGCCATGATCTGTAATTGCAACGAAATGTTTTCCAACTTTTTCTTTTCCTACTTTCTTCAAAGTCTGATTATAGAAGTATTTCATAAATGAAAATGTTTCAACTGTACCGCCGGATTTTGTAGAAACTATATAAAGAGTTTTAGCGGGATCAAATTTTTCAGCGTATTCAAGAAGAGCCTCGGGATGAGTGCTGTCGAGAATTTCCAAACGTAAGAAACCCTCTTTTGTTCCAAAAGTTTTACTGAATACTTCAGGTGCAAGACTCGAACCGCCCATACCAAGCAACAATGCGTTTGTGTATCCATCATTTTTCATTGTTTCTACAAACTCATCAATATCATCTTTCATTTCCAAAGATACTTCCGGGCTCCTTAACCATCCGAGCCTGTTTGCAATTTCAGTTGGGCTATCGCTCCAGATTGTAAAATCTTTTTCCCATATTCGTTCAACAATTCTTTCTTTCTTTAACTCCATCGTTGCATCTTCAATTCCTTTTTGATAATTGCCAGGGAATATTTTAAACAAATTCTCTTCATTTTTTATCCGTTCAACTTTTTCCTTAATCGCATTCATTAAATTTTCAAATGATTCAGAAAATGATTTTAAGCCTGCTGTTTGAAGATTGTTGGTAATTTCGTTTAGATTGATACCAAGTTGCTTTAATTCTTCAAGTTGATGCAATGCATCCTGAACCTTTTCATCAATGGCAACAACCAAAATTCCATGATCCATAAAATCATTAAATGTGGAAGGGGGAACAGTGTTAACTGTTTGCTTGCCGATTAAGCTATCAACGTAAAGAGTATCGGGGTAATGTGGTTTTTTTACACCCGTACTTGCCCATAAAAGTCGTTGAGGGCGAGCACCATGTCTTTCAAGCTTCTTCCATCTTTCACTATGGTAAATCTCGTTAAACAGTTGATAAGATTTTTTCGCATTTGCTATCGCAATTTTTCCTTGCAAGGTTTTATTACCAATTTTTTCTAATTCTTTATCAACTGCCGAATCAATTCTGCTAATAAAGAAGGAAGCAACCGAAGCAACTTTACTTAAATCACCTTTGCTATCTGCTAATTTTTCTAATCCATTCAGGTATGCATCAGCTATTTTTTTGTAATTATTAATGTTGAAGATTAATGTAACGTTTACATTTATTCCTGACCCAATAAGATCTGTGATTGCAGGAAGCCCTTTCTCTGTTGCAGGAACTTTTATCATCACATTTTTCTTGTTTAGTAACTTATGAAGTCGTTTAGCTTCTTCAATTGTCCCATTAGTATCATGGGCTAAATTTGGATTTACTTCAATACTAACGTAACCATCAAGTCCATCGGTTAGATGGTAGACCGGCAGCATTAAGTTGGCGGCAATTTCAATATCTTTAAACGCGAGTTTTTCATACATCTCTTCTATTGATAAATCCTGCTTTATTAATTCTTTTAAATCTTCATCGTAATCATTGCTGCCCGCAATCGCTTTTTCAAATATTGAAGGATTTGAAGTTACGCCTCTTAATCCTTTATCGATTAAGGATTGCAATTCACCGCCTGTTACAAATTGACGGCGGATATAATCATACCATATTGATTGTCCGAGTGATGCTAGTTGATTTAATTTTAACATTATAATATCTCCTGATAATTAATTTTTGTTTTTCACAACAAATGATTTTGCTACCTTCACAATTGATTCAACTGTCAATCCAAACTCTTCTAAAAGACTGCTTAGTTTTCCTGAAGCACCAAATGTTCTCATTCCAAGCACTTCACCATCTCCGTGCAATCCGACAAATCTTCTCCAGCCAAATGTGGAACCTGCTTCAATTGCGATGCGTGTTTTTACTTTAACGGGCAACACAGATTCCCAGTATTCAGGAGACTGTCTTTCGTAAAGACTCCAGTTAGGCATACTCACAACTCTTGCTTTTATTCCTTCTTTTTTCAATTCCTCATAAGAATCAACTGCAAGTTGTGCTTCTGAGCCAGTAGCAATTAATATTACTTCTGGCGTTCCTTCACTATCTGCTAAAATGTAACCGCCTTTTAATGCACCCTCAGCAGAAGAATACTTTGTTCTGTCAATAACCGGTAAATCTTGCCTGCTTAAGATTAAAGCAGTTGGAGTGTTTTTAGATTCCATTATGTACTTCCATAAAACTGCAACTTCGTTAGCATCAGCAGGACGAATCACTTCCAGGTTTGGAATTGCTCTTAATGATGCAATGTGTTCTATCGGTTGATGAGTCGGTCCATCTTCTCCAACACCGATACTATCGTGCGTAAAAATATATATTACCGGCAGATTCATTAAGGCAGATAACCTTATGGACGAGCGGACATAATCTGAAAATACAAGAAATGTGGAGCCAAATGTTTTTAACCCGCTTATAGAGATGCCGTTCAATATAGCACCCATTGCGTGTTCCCTAATTCCGAAATGAATATTTCTTCCGGAGTAATTATCCTTTTGAAAACTTTCCGCACTTTTAATATTTGTTAAAGTGGAAGGGGAAAGATCTGCAGATCCTCCAATCATAAAAGGGATATGCTCAGC
>CBEPPX010000372.1:0-2829 GCA_965511205.1 uncultured Ignavibacteriales bacterium
ACTTTTTTTGGAAGCACAGAAACAACTTTTTACGTTCTTGCAGTTTACTTTGGCGCTGTAAATATCAGGAATACAAGACACGCATTACCGGTGGGATTAATAGCAGACGTTGCCGGAATTTTAGGAGCGCTGTTTATTGTAAGACTACTTTTTGCTTAAAGTATAACTTGGTCTATAATAGTCATTTTTGTAATGTAGATGAAAGTATTTATCACAAGAGACATCCCTGAAGTTGCTTACAAACTGTTGAAAAAGAACAGGATAAATTTTGATTATTACAAAGAAGATCGTCCCATTCCAAAAAACATACTGCAAAAAAAAGTAAAAGATTGCGATGCCTTAATCCCGCTTTTAACGGATCAGATCGATTCCCACTTAATGGACAAAATGCCAAATTGTAAAGTGATTGCCAACTTTGCTGTTGGGTATAATAACGTAGATGTTGAATATGCAAAAAGTAAAAAAATACTTGTTACAAATACACCAAATGTTTTAACAGAATCAACAGCCGATCTTACAATAGCCCTGGTGCTTGCCTGTGCAAGACGCTTATACGAAGCGGAACGAATTATAAGATTACAAAAATATAAGGGCTGGAAACCAAAAATGCTTCTCGGCGTTGAGATGAAAGGGAAAGTTTTTGGAATACTTGGTGCAGGAAGAATTGGCAGTGCTGTTGCAGCCCGTGCTCACTCTTTCGGAACTAAAATAATTTATTATGATTCGAATAAAAACTATGATTTAGAAAATGGTTTTTATGTAAGGAAAGTTACACTAAATACGCTGCTGAGAAAATCGGATTTTATTTCTGTGCATCTTCCCCTAAATAAAAAGACGCATCATTTTTTAAACAAGGAAAGACTAAGTATGCTAAAACTTACGGCTATCCTTGTAAACACAGCTCGTGGAGAAATAATTGATGAGTCGTTTCTAATAAAAATGCTTAGGAAAAATAATATTCGCTGTGCAGGATTTGATGTTTATGAAAAAGAACCAACCATTAGCAAAAAGCTTTTAAAACTAAATAATGTGGTATTGCTTCCTCATATCGGCAGTGCCACTGAAGAAGCGCGTGACGGAATGGCAGAACTAGCTGCAAAGAATGTGATAAATGTTTTACAAGGGAAAAAACCGATAACACCTGTTTATTAAAATAACTGTAAGTTGAAAATCAGGATGGTATTAGGTAGTTTTAAAATCAAAAAGTAAAAAAAATGAGAATTGGAATTCCAACCGAAACCCTATGGGAAGAAAGAAGAGTTGTACTTGCCCCGGCAGGTGTAGATTCTCTAATCAGAGCAGGTCATACTGTTTATATTCAAAGCGGTGCCGGCGATGCCAGCCATTTTACAGACGAGGATTACAGGGCAACCGGAGCTACAATCGTTTACAGTGCTGAAGAAGCTTTTGGCAGAGCAGAACTAATTGCAAAAGTTGCCTCCATTTCAGATCAAGAGATTGATTACCTCCAGGAAAATCAAATTCTATTCTCCTTCCTTCAGCTTTCGGTGGGAAGGCGTAAAATTGTTGAAAAACTCCTGGAAAAGAAAATTACTGCAATTGGTCTTGAACTCATCGAGGAAAACTCAGGTTTACCAATACTTCATTCGATGAGTGAAATTGCGGGGCAGATCGCAATTCAGGTTGCTGCAAGATACCTCGAAAGCTATTCTGAGGGAGGAAGAGGAATTCTTATGGGTGGAATAGCAGGCGTTGCGCCTGCAGCTGTTGTTATTTTAGGGGCTGGTGTTGTAGGAATTACTGCTGCACGAGCAGCTATAGGAAGAGGCGCTCAGGTTATTGTAATTGACAATGATTTGAATAGGTTAAGGACGGTAGAATCCCGATTTCATAAGCAGGTAACAACTGTAATGGCTAATCCGTATACTATTTCCCGTGGTGTTGAGTTTGCAGATGTGCTGATTGGAGCTGTATTAATAAAAGGTGAAAAAACTCCGCATCTTGTTAGTAAAGAAATGGTTAAGAGAATGAAAAAGGGAGCAGTAATTGTTGATGTTTCCATTGATCAGGGTGGATGTATTGAAACCAGCAGGGTTACTACTTTATCTGATCCTGTTTATAATCTGCATGATGTTATTCATTATTGTGTTCCTAATATGCCTGCAGTCGTTTCCAGGACTGCTAGCTACGGTTTGAATAATTCAGTAATGAAATATATCCACCCAATTGCAGAAAATGGAATAACTGCTGCTCTCATGGAGAGCGAAGGATTAGCAAAGGGTGTATGTACTCATAACGGTGATTGCGTAAACGAATCTCTTGCACATACTTTTAATCTTGAGTATAAAAAGCTGCATCTTTTTCTAACAAACTAATTATAATCACAAAAATAAAACCATAGTTATCGTTTTTATCTGAATAGAAAAAAGTTAATAACTTAATTGCAACCTACGATGAATACAGAAACAGAAATAAAATTAAGAAATATTCCAACTAACATTTTAAATCTTTATAAAAAGAAACTTTGCTCTTCAGATGAAGCTGTTAAAAATATAAAGTCCGGCGATAACGTAGTTATACAGCCCGGCTGCGCAGTTCCTTCAGAACTTGTACGTGCAATGGTTAGAAGAAAAGATGAACTTGAAGATGTTACTGCTTATCACATTCTTATAGTTGGAGACCTCCCATACGTTAAACCAGGGATGGAAAAGCACTTTAAGCATAAAGCATTTTTTATCGGCGCAAATACACGTAAGGCAGTTAACGAAGGCAGGGCTGAGTTCATCCCCATTTTCCTCTCAGAACTTCCCCTACTATTTAAACGAGGAATTATTCCTGTTGATGTTGCTTTACTAAATGTTTCACTGC
>CBEPPX010000373.1:0-2819 GCA_965511205.1 uncultured Ignavibacteriales bacterium
GGCAGATCAAATTACACCAGGTAACTAATGCAGAAAGATATACGGCAGTTGCTGCTGCTTCTATTTTAGCCCGTGATGCAGTGATAAAATGGTTTGAAGTAAATAGTAAAAAATTAAAAATTAAAATTCCTAAAGGTGCGTCTGAAGAAGTTGAAAATAGTGCACGCAAAGTTATAGAGAACTTTGGCAGAGATATCCTGCCGGGATTAGTAAAAATGCATTTTAAAACATCAAAAAGAATTTAAAATAAAGTAACAACAAGGAGCAGCAAATGGCTGGTGATGCAATTAGAAGAATTGGAGTGTTAACAGGAGGAGGAGATTGTCCTGGTTTAAACGCTGTTATAAGAGGAGTTACAAAACCCGCACAGGACTATGGCATGACCGTTTATGGTATTGCTGATGGTTTTGAAGGATTTGTTGAAGGGAGAGCAAAGGAACTTAGAAATACTGATGTATCTGGTATACTGATACAAGGTGGAACCATCCTGGGCTCTTCAAATAAAGGTGATCCGTTTCATTGGTCGGTAGAATCAAATGGAGAATTTAAGATACTTGATAAATCGGAAGAAGTGCTGCGAAATTATAAAGCATGGAACCTGGATGCAGTTATAGCAATTGGCGGCGATGGAACAATGCACATTTGTGATAAGCTAAGTAAGATGGGAATGAACATAATAGGTGTTCCAAAAACTATTGATAATGATTTGGATGCAACCGATTTAACTTTCGGACATGACTCGGCAGTTTATGTTGTTACAACAGCTCTTGATAGGTTACATACTACTGCTTCTTCTCATCATCGTGTTATTGTAACTGAAGTAATGGGTAGGTATGCAGGATGGATTGCTCTTAATGGAGGATTAGCCGGCGGTGCAGATGTTATTTTGATTCCGGAGATGCCATTTTCATGGAAGAAGGTTTATGATAAAATCCACAAAAGAGAGTTGATGGGAAAAAGATTTAGTTTAGTTTGTGTTGCAGAAGGTGCGAAACCAGCTGGAGGAGAAATGGTAACTAAAGAAAGCGATATTAAGAGAACTGATCCTATAAGACTTGGTGGTATTGGTAAAGTAGTTGCTGATAAAATTGAAGTAAATACGGGCAGAGAAACAAGAGTTACTGTGCTTGGTCATCTGCAAAGAGGTGGAAGCCCAACACCTTTCGATAGAATTCTGGCAACAAAATTCGGATGCTTCGCTATTGATATGGCTTCCAGGAAGTGCTTTGGTAGTATGGTAGCATTGAAGGGAGCGGAAATTACTAAAGTTACAATTAAAGATGCCATTAAAAAGCAAAAACTTGTACAGCCAGATGATCAGGCAGTTTTAGCTGCTAAAGCTGTTGGTATAACATTTTGCGAAGACTAATAAATATTTTCATTGATTTTAGATTCCTCTTAGCATATATTTGTGTCTGATTTTTGAATAAATAATAATCGGGGTCGTAGTTCAGTTTGGTTAGAACGCCTGCCTGTCACGCAGGAGGTCGCGAGTTCGAGTCTCGTCGGCCCCGCATAGATAAAACCCTGTAAGTAAATCACTTACAGGGTTTTTACTTTTTAAACATTTTCGTCAGGTAGCAAAAATGGTAGCAAAAATGTCTGCTACTTCAATTTTTGAAGTTCCTTTTTAAGATGTTTGGATGATAGCTTAGTATAGTAGGTCATCGTAGTTTTAATATTATTATGACCTACTAAGGATGCGGTAACAGCAATTGGAACTCCGGCTTCCTGACTCCTGGATATGAAATCTTTTCTGAAAGTCCTTAAATCATAATTCTTTCCATCTAAACCAATATCTGATAAATAACGCTGGAATGCTCTTCCCATATTTTTAATTTCAGAATAATCAAAAAGACGATCTGATTTTTTCCCTTTCACTCTCTTTGCAAGTATAGCTTTTACATTATTGTGGATGGGTCTAATAAACCAGTTATCAGTCTTGGAGGAATAAAACCTCATTTCCATTTTTTCTAAATCTATCTGCTCAACAGTGAGGTTTATAATGTCGCTTGGTCTCAGTCCGGAATACATCAACAGATAAATCATCAATTGAAAATTTTCGTTTTTCTCACTCTTAACTAATTCTGAAATTATTTTCTTCCTATGCTTATCAGAAAATATAATAGGTTCTTTAACAAGCGGTTTGATTCTAACGTCCTTATTGAGCTTGAAAAATTTCGGAAGGTATTCATACTCAAACAAAAAATTCAGAAATTTTACAAAATTCTTTTGTATTCCATATTTGGTATTCTGTTCCAAGTCATCCAGTTTAAATAACCAAGATAGAAATCCTTCACTGTTCAACTTAGTTAAGACCAGACAAGATTTCGATACATCTATGTATTTTTTAAAATATTCAAAAAAATACTCGTATGTAGCTTGTGTTGATTTTGATTTATTCGAATTAAGTTCCTTAAATTTGACAAAAGCCTCTTCAATGGTTCCCTCTTTAAATTCAAGTGATTCGATTTTTTTAAGATTTTCTAAAAACTCATCCCTGTAGATTTTAGCTTCTTTAAAATTCTTATCAAGATCTCTCAATCCAGTAGATATTCCTTTCCAGTTTTTATTGATTGGATGCTTATATCTTACAAACCAAAATCCATTCTTTTTATATAAATGTTTTGTTTTTTTATTGTTCATTTGCTTTCCCTGATTTCTTTATTCTTCTCATTATATCCTTCGGATTAGTGATTATTTTTTTACTGGTCGAAATGGTTTCAACCGATTTATTTGAATACTGTGAATAATCACAAAGATTTTCAAGGCACCTTCTTATTTCAAAGTAAGGTATTCGGATAACACCATTTAATTCA
>CBEPPX010000374.1:0-2812 GCA_965511205.1 uncultured Ignavibacteriales bacterium
CTTAAACTATCCTGCCCGGCTGCAAGCTGCTGGTATTTTTGAATGCTTGCTTTAACAGACGGATCATTTGGATAAAGTATTTCGAGCTGCTGCCAGACACCCACAAGTTTATTATAGTCTTTAAGATTTTCGTATATCTCAAGCAGTAACCTGTAAGGATTATAATATGAATTGACATCGCCCGGGCTCCGCTCAAGCGCTAATAATGCATTCTTCTCAACTTCCTTAGCAATATCTACATACCTATCATTCGCCCCGGCTAACTGGTAAAGGTTACCAATCTCAAACAGAAGCCCGTTATCAATTCCAAGAATATGATAAGGTAGTTTCTCATTCATATCATCAAGCACTTCAACAACCTCATCATCCTTGCCAATGTTATGATAGTAAACAGAAAGCCGCATAAAAGCATTGCGGTAATTCTGTACCATTCTTTTATGGTTATTATCAAAAAATATTGTTGAATCATTTAAACCCCTGAACTTAAAGCCCGGCTGAAATTCCTTACTGTAACCGGGGTTTTCAATAAGCTGGGCTCTTAGCATTTCAGCATTAACAAACTCTTTACCCGGTGTTCTCTTTTCGGGTACAATCTTAAATCCCATACCTTCCATTCTAAGGTACTCGTCAAGCCCAATCCTGCTGTCGTTGGCACAGGTAACTGCAAAGTATATCGGTCGTTCCCAGTTATTAGCTTCAACTATTTCCTTAACCATAAGATCCTGCACACGCACAGCTTTTACTTCACCGAATGTTAAAGTGTTATTCATCATCCAGGTAATATTTCCTGCTCTAACAACCGATGAATCGGAAATTGAATATTTATCAAACACTTCAGAATAATCGCCCTGCTTAGGAACAGGCGTAGTAATGCTTATACTGCGCGGTTCCCATTGCACCGGTCTTAATTGTGCGATCTGGTTTTCACTTAGTCGTATGTTAACCTTTCCCACACCATACGGATCATTAAACTTAAGCTGCCGTATATACCAAGGTGTGTTAAGAAGACTGAGGTTCACAATTTTAACATCGCGTCTTACTCCTTCAACATCCTGTAAATACCAAAGCGGGAAAGTATCGTTATCACCGTTAGTGAAGAGCACCGCGTTCGGTTCGCAACTTTGTAAAAGGTTATATGAATAATCCCACGGAACCCAGTTGTTTGATCTATCATGAGTAAAATAATTTGCCTGGAGCATTCTGACAGGAATTAGAATTAAGAAGAAGAGCAATATTCCCACTACTGTTGCATTTTTAACTGATACGTTTTTAATTTTTTCCTGTGCAAGGTCTACTAAACCGCGCACACCAAATGCAATCCAGATTGAGTACACAAAAAATGCCCCGACGTAAAAATAATCTCTTTCACGCGGCTGGGGCTGCTGCTGGTTCTGGTAAAAGGCTGTAAGGTAACCCATCAGTATAAACATTATCATAAACACAGAAGCCATCTTCCAGTCTTTTCGGAAATGAAAATAAATTCCAAGCAGACCTATAAGGAATGGAATTCCGAATAAGGAATGTTCAACACTTCCATCAAAATTAACTGCGAACACTCTGCCGAATATATTTCCAATATCATTAAAAGGCGCTACGTTTGCCCCATCATCCTGTTTCCATCCTTCTCTTCCTGCATAATTCCAAAGAAGATATCGGGTCATCATATGATTCATCTGGTAAGTGTAGAAGAAATCTAGATCGGTTGAATAATTACTGTAGACACCCATTTGGTGCGGTTCTGTGGCGAACCTTCTTTTAAAAGTTGGAAAGTCACCGTACTGTTCACGGTTAAGATATGATTCAACTTCAGTAAATGTTTTCGGTTCGTTCTCATTCATCGGCGGATCCTGGTTTGCCCTTATGATAACCGTGGCAAAAGTTGTAAACCCGAGAAGAATAAAAATTGCAGACATAAAAACCAGGTGAAGCGTTGGTTTGCTTTTTTTAATTGTATAATTAACTGCGTAACCTAGTCCCGCAAATAGTGCTACAAAAAGAATTATCTGGAAAACCACATCATTACCGGCAATGCTTGTCATAAGTGCAGGAAGGAATTTTACTACGCCCGGGTAAGTTACGAAGAGTGCAATTCCACCTATAATAAGCGGCAAATAAAATGAATTTTTATTAAACACCTTTTTCCAGAAAATGCCCATAATAACGGCACTAATTCCTATAAACAACAACTTAAATTTAGAATCAAAATCCTTATACTGATCGGCGCTTGGCGGGGTTGAGGTGGTTTCGCCAGCCCACCAAATAAGTGCAAGCAATAAAATAATGCCTACATGAACAAGAAATATATAACCTGTTTTCTTCAAAGCTGCTTCATCATCAAGATATTTGCGGAAGAAGATAACCATTACAACCGGCACAATTGCCAGTACGCTCATAAGGTGAACACCTGTTGATAAACCAACCAGGTATGCAATCATAAGAATATACTTTTCGTTATCTTTTTCATCAGCCCGTTCGTACCAGCGAAGAATAAGGTATGTAATTATTGCTACTAAAAATGTGCTGAAGGCGTAAACTTCTGCTTCAACACCGTTGAACCAAAACGTATCGCTAAAACATAATGAGAATGCCCCTATTGCAGCTGCAACATAGGTAGCTATAGCATCCAGAAGATTTTTAGGTTTACTGCCTTTATAAATGTTTATAAGTTTTACTGCAACCAGGTATAAAAAGAAGACTGATAAAGCGCTCGAGAAAACTGAAATAAGATTAACTTTATATCCAACGTTATCTATAAAAGGTATTTGGGAAAAAATATTTCCAAGCAAAAGAAAGAATGGTGTGCCCGGCGGGT
>CBEPPX010000375.1:0-2800 GCA_965511205.1 uncultured Ignavibacteriales bacterium
TCACATCGAATTGAACTATCTGGAGAATCCATGAGAAAAAAAAGAAGTTATTTACAGTGACGTTAAATTAGGAAAGAAAAAAAATCAGTTAACAGCAGAAGTTTATGAAGAAGAACTAACGCTTCTCCAGGTTGAGCTTGTAAAATTACAAAAATGGATTGTTAGCAAGGGGCTAAAAGTAGTTGTACTATTCGAAGGACGTGATGCAGCCGGTAAAGGTGGAGTTATTAAAAGAATTACACAACGATTAAATCCCCGCGTTTGCAGGGTTGTTGCTTTAGCCACTCCAACCGAAAGAGAAAAAACCCAATGGTATTTTCAGAGATATGTTAATCACCTGCCTGCCGCAGGTGAAATGGTATTGTTCGACAGAAGCTGGTACAATCGTGCAGGCGTAGAGTATGTAATGAAATTCTGTACCGAGGATGAACACCGTGAATTCCTGAGATCATGCCCTGAGTTTGAAAGAATGCTGGTTCGTTCAGGTATTATACTTATTAAATATTGGTTTTCAGTGAGCGATGAAGAGCAGGAGAGAAGATTCCAAAACCGTATTAAAGATAGAACAAAAAGATGGAAGCTTAGTGAAATGGACCTGCAATCAAGGGAAAAATGGGTCGAGTATTCAAAAGCCAAAGATATTATGTTTGCCCATACCGATATTAAACAAGCTCCATGGTTTGTTGTTAATGCTGATAATAAAAAACGCGCAAGGTTAAACACTATAAGTCACTTGTTAAGCTCTATCCTTTATGAAAACATTAAACCGGAACCGATAAAACTGCCAGCGCGGCAAAAGAAAATGGGATACGTAAGACCACCTTATGAGGACCAGAACTTTGTACCTGAAAAGTATTAACTGAATTTCACTTTATAAAAAAAATTAATTGTGACAGAACCTTCGATTATAAAATTGTGGCTGCTGATTATTTTCTGTGTACTCCATGTATATATATATCCGCAGCAGGAAACAAAAATTCTACAAGATTCTGCAATGAGGTTCCAGGGAATCAGCCCAACTCTTATTTTAAATTACAAATTTGATGATCTGATCCTCAACAATAAACCTGATTTTCTTCTGAGCAACCTGCCGCTTTACAATGACTCATCTACAATTTGGTTAAGAACTGAACTGGCGTTATCCTCATCGCGCCTGTTTGTAGAAAAAGACGGTGAACAACATTTCACTTCAATCCTCTATCAAAAATACCTGGAAGATTCTAAATTTGATCCTGTTCGTTACGTGCTTGGGATGGCTCAACTAGGCGCTGTGGGTTATCTTGCTTACAAGCACATTAAAAAATATGGGTTTCGTTGATTTCTCTATAAAATTCTCACTTTATATAATATATATATTTTTGGAAAGAATTTGTAAATAAATAATACTATTTTACCATAACAACTAAAGAATTTTTTATATAAAGTAATTTTATGCTAAGATACAATACTGACGTAAAAAGCTTAATATATATAGCTTTAACAACTTCGTTACTTGTTATACAATGGACTCTTACCGGGCTAGTTTGGTACATATACCCGATCTATCTTTTCTTGTCTGTTGCGGTTTCTGTAATGACTCATAATCATAATCATATCCCGATGTGGAAGTCGAAAATATTGAATACAATAACAGATTGGTGGCTGACTGCGTTTTATGGTTTTCCGATTTTTTCATGGATACCGACGCACAATAAAAACCATCACAAACTCAACAACAAGGAAGGCGACTATACTATTACTTATAGGGTGAGTGAAAAAAATAACTTTCTTACCCTCCTATCATACCCGAGCATTAGCGGTTTTTACCAGCAGAAACCAGTCGCAAATTACTTAAAAGACATGTTCGCCAATAATAAGAAAACTTTTTACCTGTGTATAATGCAGTATGTTGTTTTGGTAATATGGATTGGTGCAGCGCTTTTGATTGACTGGGAAAAAGCATTATGGTTTGTAATAATTCCCCAACAGGTTTCGCTTTTTAGTGTGCTAATTTTTAATTACGTGCAGCACGTTCATGCCAACGAAGAATCAGAATGGAATCACTCAAGGAACTTTACGGGGCTCCTGAACTTCTTATTATTCAATAACGGATTACACACTGCCCATCACGAAAAAGCCGGACTCCACTGGAGTCGTGTTCCTGCAGAACATAAGAAAATCGAGCATCACATTGATGATTCATTGAAAGAGAGAAGTTTTTGGTGGTATATCTTCCGCGTTTATGTACTAGGCCTTTTCTCTCAAAAATTTAGCACGAACTCAATGAGACTACAGCGAATAGAAAGGGAAAAGCAGCTGGTAAATGCGTAAATCAGCTATCCCATTAAATCAGGGAGTGTAAAATAATTAGATAGAAGCTTATTCCCTGAATTTAATCCGTAATTTTTCCGTACCTACATTTAGCCTACAGCATTCCTCTGAACAGACAACCGTTCATCAGCGTAGTTATTCATTCCCGTAACATTCGGCTCTTTACGAAACTTCACTCCTGCTCTTTCGTCTCAATAAGTACAATAAACCAGAGAATAATAATGGAGAGCAGTTATGAATATTAATACGATTAAAAAAGCTTTTATAGTTTGCAAAAATCTTCCCTGCTTAGTTTTAATAATAATGGTTGGGTTAAGCTCATTTTCTTGTGCTACTTCAACAAACGGAAATTTTAGAAGCGATTCACTCAACAAAGAAAATGATAAATATCTTTCCTTTTATGAAAAGGAAGATGGTAAGAACGTTCATTGGGAGGTAAATTTTGAAAATGAAGACATTGCCTCAGTTTATCGTAATGGAGAAAAGATAC
>CBEPPX010000376.1:0-2796 GCA_965511205.1 uncultured Ignavibacteriales bacterium
TTTTTTATGGGAACCTTAATTTTAATAATGAGTGAATTTAGATTCAGCAAAAAAAATGACTAATGTAAAATCAAAAAGGGAAAAAATGAGAAAGACATATTTATTTATTGCAAAAATGTTTATAACAGTTATCTTTTCATTCTTTATCAGTGCAAGTAGTGCATCACTGGAAGTTTATGCCCAGACCAGTGATAATTACACAATATTGAACATTGAAAATGAAATTAGTGACGGAAAGGATAAAGAAGTTACAATGCTTTTTGATGGAGAGCGAAGAAAGATAGCTCAATTAACTTTACGCAACGAAATGCGGCTGGAATCGCATAGCGTTGCAGAACCGTTTATTCTTCAGTGTATTGCCGGCAAAGGTGAATTGATTATTGGTGAAGGAGAAACTGCTGAATCAATTGAACTATTGCCGGGTACTTACATAACAGTTGAAGCTAATGTGTTGCACGATGTTGTATCGCAGCCAGCCATTTCAATTCTTTTAATCAGATTTCCTGAAGAATGAAATCGGTGAATGCTAAAACTTCTCAAGCAAAGTTTGAAGATTTAATCCAAAATGAAGTTTTAAAAAGCGAAAAATTCAGGGGATTGATGCTTTCAGGAATAATAGTGGTGATGTTAATTGGCATTGTGGTTAATTCATATTACCTGAATGTACTTGAGAGTAATCTTATTGAACCTTTTTTATGGTTCATCCTGATTTTATTTGGTTTGTTAATAAGATCTGTTTTGGTAAGAAAATTTCAGGGAGTGTGGTTTAAGAAAAGCAGGAGAAGATATTTAAGTTTTTTATATGTGAATACTTTTATCGAAACGAGTATCCCATCTGTAGTTATAATTGTATTCGCCTCATCGTACAATCCTGCAACAGCATTAATTAGTCCTATTGTGTTCTTCTATTTTTTATTTATAATACTCTCAATCTTCGATCTGGAATTAAAATTAAGCATATTTGCAGGATTTGTAGCATCAGTAGAATATCTTATCCTATCACTTTTTTATTACGAACAACACACATTTAGCGGAGATCTCTTTATTCTAAATATGTTTCCTTTTTATGCTGCCAAATCTTTATTCTTATTAATGGCAGGAGTAGTGGCAGGAATCGTTTCATTAAAGATCAGGAAAAATATCTTTTCATCTTTTCATACTATACAGGAAAGGAACGATCTCGAAAAGGTTTTTGGTCAGCAAATATCAAAAGAAATTGTAGATGAATTTATAGATAACGATCTAACAATTACAAGCAGGCAGCGCGAAGCAACCATTATGTTCCTGGATATTAGAAACTTTTCGAATTTCTGTGAAGGGAAAATACCCGAAGAAATAAACAAATACCAGAATGAAGTCCTTAGTTTCATGATTGACATTGTAAAAAAGAACCGCGGTATTGTTAACCAGATTTTGGGTGATGGTTTTATGGCAACATTCGGTGCACCGGTTGAGGATGTGAACCATACCGATAATGCGGTTAATGCTGCAAGCGAAATAATCCGGCAGCTAGATTTATATAATGAAGAAGGAAAAATTCCCAAAACAAATGTTGGTATTGGTATTCACTGCGGTGAAGTTGTTACAGGTAATGTAGGAACTGAAGATAGAAAGCAATATTCTGTTACAGGAAACACTGTAATTTTAGCTGCAAGATTAGAGCAGTTAAATAAAGAGTTTAACTCTTCAGTAATTGTATCAAAAGATGTTGTTGATAATTTGAAAACAGAAGATGTTGAATTTATATCTTTGGGAGATGTTACAGTAAAAGGTTTTGCAAATCCTATCCAAGTTTACAAACTATCATAACGCTTGCCATAACCAGTTTTGAAACGCCCCAGTGTTTTAAAATCCGAGTTCATGGCATTGCTAGACCTTGTAAGATGTGCAAGTCTCATTCACAGCGTTTGTCTCAGTTTTTATCGTCAATGAACTTATTGTACCAATGAGTTCCATCGCAAAAAGGTTTGTTCTTTGAACCGCCGCAACGGCACATGGTAAAATGTTCGTTTGAGGCACCTTCTGCGCGTGTGGTATCGACAAGGTCCGGTCTGCCGGATACCAAATAGGGACCGTTTGGCGCTACAAAGATAGTCGGCTCACCATCCCGGTTGCGATGTTCGACATCATCGACCGAGTAACTTAGGGCTCCTGACGGGCACTTTTGAATCGTCGCGATGATCTCATTAGCACTCGCAGCGTCCGGAATGATCCACGGCTCTTCTTTCAAACGGAAAACCGAAGCTAGGCCATCGGTACAACGGCCGGCATGGGCACAAATACCCCGATTGTCATGAATGGTGATGTTCTTACCCTTGTAGTTCTCTCTTTTATCTTCAACATGTCCTTCAAGTTTGGCAGAGGAGAATCCAATTTTTGCGTGCGTCCCATCGCAAAATGGTTTGTTAGCAGATCCACCGCATCGACAGAGAGCCATCGTCTCCTTGGTTTCGATCGATCCCTTTTGATTGGTGAAATTCTTCAAACCTTTCACCAAATAGGGACCGTCCGGGGTTGGAGTAATACTCGGTTTCTTTTCTGAACTCATGTGAATCTCCTTGCCCTTTTAGTTCTTACATTTGACATCAATAATCGTTCGACAACTTGTCCTTTTTTTCACTTAGGTTTTTCTTCTGACACAACTGAAACGCTGCAACTATAGATCCTGCTAACCTCATCAACATTTGGCATCTATATCCTTAGTCCCATTATTAGGAATCGAACTTCGTTAGGAATTGAGATCTTCGCGTATTTGAATCCTGCTTCCAGTTACGGAGTTTTTTTCGGCTGATTATC
>CBEPPX010000377.1:0-2792 GCA_965511205.1 uncultured Ignavibacteriales bacterium
AGTTTAATCGTTTTCATTTTATCCTCCTATAAGGTATTCGTTTACAAGGTTTAGACCTTTGTTTAGTTGTTTACTTACACGATCGTTTATAATTTCTTTATCAAGTTTTTGTTCTGCTTTATTAAACACTTTACTTACAATTGCAATTGATTCCCCAAGCTGCTGCTGCGCAAGTTCAATTTCCGCCTTACTGTATTTGTATGATATAGCTGGCTGGCTGAAGAGAAAGAACGATATTATCGCCAACACAAATATGCTAACCACAGCTGCAGAAAAAATTGGTTTAGAAAAAAGAGTAAAATATATTTTTGATATTAAGTTTTCAGATTCATTCTCAAACTCTATCCTTCTGCGAACGGATTCAATAACAAATTCAGGAAGTTCTTCTTTATTAATATTATGAACAGAGTTTGCTGTGGTTTTGTACTCTTCCAAAACTCTCCTTACTTGACTATTACGGAATGCCTTCCAGTATACAATCGCTTTCTCAGTTATGCTCGCATCGCCGTAAGCAACATTTATAATCTTATCAATTAATTTCTGGCTTATGTTATCTGGATTAATCATTCTTATATACATTTAATTCTTTTTGTAAAAACTTTCGTGCACGGAGCAGGTTTACTTTTACTGTGTTCAAAGGAATATCCAAAATTTTACTTATTTCTCTGTATTTAAATCCTTCCAGCTCGTATAGAACAAACGGGCTTTTAAGTTTCTCCGGAAGATTTTCTATTGCTGATTTTATCTTCGAGCCGATCATTTTTTTATTAGCAACCTTAGCCGGGTTTCCTTCATTACTTTTATCTTCAAGATAATTTTCTTTCTCATTATCAATTGATACTTCTCTCTGGAAGTTCAACTGGTTTTTCCTCAGGTAATCAATACATAAGTTATGTGTAGTTCTCATTATCCAGGCTCTCGCCGCATTAAAATTAAATTTATTAATATTCTGCCATGTACGTATCATCACTTCCTGGGTGATATCCTCGGCATCCATCCTGTTGCGCAGCATATAAAGTGCGTAATTGTAAATCCTGTTTTTATGTTGGTCAACAAGAAAATTAAATTTTGATGATTCTAACATCTGTTTCTATAGACGATATGGTTTAACTATTTGTTACAAAAAGAATGATAAATGACTAGATAATCAGTTTAATATGATGAGGGGTGTTTTTTTTGCTTTGAAAGGCAACTAATATTAAAAAAAGAAGTACAACCCAATACTTGCAGTTAACATATCAGTCTTCGATTCGATAAGAGAATATTCTATTGTATCGTAGTAAACGGAAATAGATCCCCGGTCGAGGTAAGATGTTGTAGTTCCAAACATGTAACGCACCTTTAAATCGATGTAAACAGATCCACGATTAAAGTAAGCATCACCTAAAGAAAGAAATTTTAAACCCACTCCCGCACCATAACTCCATGCCCAGTCATCAATCCAGAGAGATACCGGGCCGTAATAGTCGTACCCAATTTCTGTATTTGAAAAGATGTAACTTCCTCCAAATAAAGTTTCAAAGTATGGTCTTACAGAACCGGAATAACTTCCAACCTGGAAAAGGATATGCGTGCTTGCAAAATTATTTGCCTCGTTAGAACTTAAATGTAGTTCATTATTGTAAGGATCATTAACAAAGTGGAGACCGTAAGAAATATAGCTAAAGTTTAGACCAACGCCGTAAGGAGTTTTTGGGGAAGGGGTAAAGAAAAAAAACTCGATTGTGCTACCAAATCCGGTTGTAGGCGCGAAATCCCTAAATTCACCTATTGGAAAGGCAGTGGTAAAGTATAAAGACGCCGAGGGTTGTGCCTGAAGATTTATTTGTATACTAATTAAAAAAAGAAAAAGTAAAAAGTATTTAATTGGTTTCATCCTTGTTATCCTGTTTTTTTCTTCATTTTAATGCAATTACTTTGCCCAAGATTAATTGGATGAAATAAAAATCAAAGTGTTGATTTTTTACCTATTTTAAAGAATTCTTTGGCACATGTCTGTTGAAACCAAATAGAAGTGTATGATTATTTATTCGATTACGTATAAGATGGAGGACATTTTAGATAATTGGATTAGCTTGATGACCTTATCAAATTTATTTCTCCAACCCGATTTTTCTCAGAATCTCTTTAAAGCGTGGATCTGCATGTAGACTATCAAACATAGGATCCACCTTAAGGATTACAAGCGAAGTGCTACGCTCCTCTACAGCTTTTTCCAGCCAAACAAGTGCTTGCTCTTTCTTGTTGAGTCCTGTATAAATAGCTGCAACATGATAGCTTGACACATATTTTTTTTGCGAAAGATTTATTAGTTCGTTAAGTAATTGCGTGGCTTCATCTATCTTTGAAGATCTGGCATAGGCATATCCAAGACTTGCGATAGCCTGCGGTGAGTCGAAATCTTTGCGGATCTTTACTCCCTCTTCTATTGCCTCGGCGTATTTTAACTGTTGCTCATAAGTCAAAGTCAAAATATGACGTGCTAGTGTGAAATTAGGATCCATATCAAGGGTATTAGTGCATTGGCTGATAGCCCGATCGTACTGACCGGCAAAGTAAAACATAGAACCAGAGCATGCTTGTATTGTATGTGAAAGAGGGTCAAGAGTGAGAGCTTTTTCGATTTCTGTAAAACATTCTTCGCTTCTACCGGACGTTACCAAAAAGTTTGAATACCACATATGAGCGGTTGAATAGTTGGGGTTGAGTTCAATTGCACGCTTGAACTCTCTCTCCGCGGATTCCATATCCCAATCAAAAATCCATTTTGCAAATGCTAGTGCTGAATGAGC
>CBEPPX010000378.1:0-2767 GCA_965511205.1 uncultured Ignavibacteriales bacterium
TTTACCCGCAATGTGGGTACTCCCTCCGGGTTTTGATAAGAGTAAAAAGTACCCGGTTATTTTTTCTGTTTATGGCGGACCGGAATACCAGGATGTAAGAAATTCCTTTTCTGCTTACTTCGATCGATTTTTCATTGCGCAATCTGGTATAATATATTTTGCAGTCGATCACAGGGGATCAAGTCACTTTGGTAAACAAGGTGTTTCGCAAATGCACCGTAACCTTGGCAAGTGGGAAATGCATGACTACATAGAAGCTGTAAAATGGCTTAGAAAACTGCCCTTTGTAGATGAAACACGAATTGGCATTGAGGGCGGAAGTTACGGCGGCTACATGGCCGCGCTGGGTTTAACTTACGGCGCCGAGTATTTCACTCATGGTGTTGCAGAGTATGCAGGTACAGACTGGCATCTTTACGATAACGTTTATACCGAAAGATATATGGATAAACCGGATGAAAATCTTGAAGGTTATGAATTCGGTTCAGTTATGACTCACGCTGATAAATATAAAGGTAAGTTGCTTATAACACATGGTATGCTTGATGATAATGTTCATGTGCAACAGGCAATCCAGTTAATTGATGTGCTTACCGATTTAGATAAAGATTTTGAAATGATGTTTTACCCAAGCTCACGTCATGGTGTACGTTTTCCAAAATGGATTCACGCACAGCGGAACAAATTAAATTTCTGGTACAGGCATTTCTTTGGGAAGGAGTTTGTGAAGGATTGAATAGTTGAGAGCGATATCTACTAGAAGTAGAATGTGATTAACAGGAAATTGCAGATTATTTGTCGAACTAAACCTGCTTGGATAATGCAAGTAAAACTTATTTCTATTTGTTTTTATTCATGAATCGGAACAATAGATTCCACGTAGATTATTTTTCCTGAATTGGGTGACAAAGAAACCTGGTGAATATATTTATCACTACCATATAGGTTTATAATCGTTTTCCTTGTTCCATCATTTAGATTCTTTAAATAAACAAACTTATCATCAGCATAGACTATCGTTTCCCCATCATTCGATATATTGGCAAAATTAATATTATAATCTAAAACTTTTTCAGTCGCTGTACTCAGTTCAATTAAGATTACTTCACCATCTAAAGTATGAACAATTTTATCATCCGAAAATGACGAATAATAAGCGCCGAGAAAACTACAACTACCTAACACACTAACATTTTCAGGATTTGAAATTTCTAATATTTTGAAGTACCCTTTCTGATAACCATTCAATCTGCTTTCATAGAATATTAATTTTTCGGCATCTTGGGTTACATAACGCGGGAATAATTCATATGATTTACTCTTATAGAGAGTTGTCTTTTGGCGGGTACTTAAATCGAGTTTTTCAAGATATCTATAATCATTTTCCCCGCCGTCTCTTCTGTAAATTATTGAATTCGCTTCTTCGAGATAAATGGGATAATTTTCAAGCGTATCCTTAGTGTTTGTAAGATTAATAAAAGTGCCTCCATAATTTTCAGCTTTGTAAATATCTTGGCCTGCACCTAAAACGATTGTTAAGCCCTGATTATAAAAGTTAATACCCTCTAAGAAATTTGAATTTGGAATATCGAATTTATAATTATCCAATGGATTTATAGTAGATTGCAAAATTATAGAATGTCCAGTAGTAAAAAATATTAACGAATCAGAAATACAATCAAAATCTAATAAAAGAATAGACTGCTCTGAAACTACTTTATTGTTCTCACCATTATTATCAACTGAATAAATGGTCTTTTTAGCAGAATTCAGATTGATTTGAGTGGGATTATCTTCGTTACAGGATAAAAAGAAAAATACAAGAAATGAACAAAGGATAGATGTGATAATATTCATTTTAGTACTCCCTTCTAACTAAGTTTTTAAAGTACTTACAGATATTGTGGGGATCTAACAAACCCCCATTACTAAGTTAATATCAATTAACTACAGCACTTAAATATTAAAAATAAATACTAATTATAGTCCAAAAAATTGTGCCCCAATATTTCTCACTTCCAGTTTTTCTTAATCATCTCTTCAACTTCTGGTAAGCCGCCCTGGTAAACAAGGTAACCATTGCTTGGTTCACGTTCTGTGATTTCTCCCGCAATTGGTGTGAGCATAATCTCTTTTACTTTTTCCAGGTCATCAGTTTGCCCAAGTGCCCAGCCAAGTTTTACATACGCAACTTCCGGAAGCATATTAGCTGCAGGAATTACACCAAGGTCCATCATCTCCCTGCCTGTTTCATAAACATACATTTGTACATATCCCCACAAAGTCTGCACGGTCATATACACTGCAACACCAGCTTCCCGTGCACGTTTAAGAGCCGGGTACATCGGCTTATTTACATGACCTAAACCTGTTCCGGCAATTACAATTCCCTTATAGCCGTTTTCAATAAGCGAGTCTATAATATCCGGCTGCATATTTGGATAGTAATAAACAATAGTAACCTTCTCTTCAAAAGCAGGGTTGATAATTACATTTTTATCATCTCTTCTTCTTTTATAATCTTCACGAATTGGTGTTATTTTTTCACGGCTAACAGTTGCAATAGGTATATCGCCAATCGTTCTAAATGTTGATCTATAACTTGAGTGCATTTTTCTTACACGTGTTCCTCTGTGAAGCAACCCGTAAAGATCGGATGTAGGGCCGAACATGCAAACCATAACTTCCGCAATGTCACCTTCTGCCGCTGTCTTAACAGAGTGTATAAGATTAAGCGCTGCATCCGATGATGGGCGGTCACTCGATC
>CBEPPX010000379.1:0-2760 GCA_965511205.1 uncultured Ignavibacteriales bacterium
CTGGCAGCCACACGTTATCAGCAAAGAATTTATATTGATAAGCTCCGGGAATACTAAATGGTGCAGGCAAAGGATCAGGTCCCCCAACTCTTAACCTTACTGATTTATACCAGACATTGTTTACAGGATCATAACTCATTAATGAACTAGGCGTGTTGTTCACCCACCCATTAAACTCACCGGCTAAATAAACAGTGTTCCAATTGTTATCAGGGTAATAGAAAAATGTTACATCAACGCTATCATCTGATTGAGCAAGGATAAGATTGGTAAGAATTACAAAAACAAATACTGTATAAAAATATTTCATATAAAATTCCCTTTTAAAACTATTGTAAACAATTTGAGTTGTATTTTCTATAAGACTGAAAAAAATTATTTACGTGGGTATTGCTTATCGGCGATCATGTTTGAAAAATAAGTCTATTACAAAATAACAAGTATAATTTGTAAATAATATAGTAAAATAAATTCACCAAAAGGTCTTTTAGTGGGGATAAAACTGTATGTTTTTTGATGGTTATCGAACGGAGAATATGCGATAGTTGCTGAAAATTAAAACCATCGCATATTCAAAAATACCTGCGGAGAGTCAGGGATTCGAACCGGAAGATCTATAATTAATCTAAAGAGTAACGATGTATTTTACTTCATCTACATTTATCCACCGGAGCCCTGCCTGACGGCAGGCAGGTTTAGCGAAGGAGGACCATCTTCTTAGTCTCAACAAAAGAACCTGCTTGTAGCCTGTAGAAATATATTCCACTTGATAAACTTGTTGCAGCAAACTCAGCTTCATAATTACCTGCTGATTTCTCTTCTTTAACAAGCGTTACAATTTCATTTCCCAAGACATCATAAATTTTCAAAATCGTAAATCGTAAATCAGAAATCGTAAACTTAATAATTGTACTCGGATTAAACGGATTCGGGTAGTTCTGTTCAAGTGTAAATTCATACGGATGATCGTTGTCAATATCTCCTACTGGCACTAAATCGGGACTGATATAAAACCCTGCGGGTGTTATTCCCAAAGCACTATCCAATTCAGTGTAAACTGTATATCTTATCCTGCATAAATCTGCAGATGCCATTAATTCGGGAATAGTCCATTGGAAATTACCGTTATTCGGCAGATGGCTTGCAATAAGCTGCCAGGGTCCCAGAGTATCATTTAATGAAATTTCTAATTTTACCCACGAAGAATCTCCTACGGGTACTTCGCTTATCCACCGGATATTTTGAACCGAATAAATATTCCACACCCGGTTTGGGCCGGGATGAAGAGCATTAACACTCAACTGATCTGCAGGAGAATCTTCCTTAAAAAAGCGAAGATGATTTTGATAACTGGGAAAACTTCCCTCCTCATCAACTAAGACTATATCCGGATATCCGTTATGGTCAGCATCTCCATCAATTCTGAACGCCTGTGAACTTCCGACTAAAGGTAAAGTAAACTGGGCTGCTTGGGTCCAATTTCCGGCACCATCACCTAACCAGGTTGTAATAACTCCACTTCCGAATGCGGCAACATCAATAAATCCATCTATATTAATATCAAAGAGCTGTGTCATGTCATATCCTCCGCCAGCAGGCAGCCCGTTTGAAAGTAACGTCCAATTATTACCTTCACTCCATTTCCAAACTTCAACACCTCCATTAGAATTTGCAAATGAAATTTCATCTTCTCCATCATTATCTATATCTCCAAGATCGGGACCCCTTCTAAGGATTGAGCTACCAGGGGGGATGTTTCCATCGGCAAGCGAAAAGTTACCGGTTCCATCATTCAGATATACTGTACCGTTCTGTTGAGCAACTGCTATATCAGGAAAGCCGTCGTTATTCACATCACCAAAAACAAAATCCATTGTTGAGTTTCCTCCCAGGAATCCAAATGATTGCACCCAACTGCCATCACCCTGGTTAAGATAAACATGCACTCCGGAACCTGAACCAAATGAATTTGCTCCAATATCGAGATCACCGTCGTTATCTATATCGGCAAAGTCGGTGCAAAACATTCCCCAGCTTTCACCGTTAGTGGCTAAGCCGTCATCCCAGGGAGTCCAGATGGTTCCGGTACCGTCACCCAATGCCACTTCAATTAATTGGTTTCCCAAATCAGTACCCGAATAATTATGATGCATTCCATAACCCACATCCAAAAGCCCGTCGTTGTTTACATCACCAACAGCAATTCCGCCGTAACCAAAATTTCCAAATTGAAAAACAGACCAGTTACCTGTACCATCTCCAAACCAAACCATAATGCCATGTTGATTTGTATAGGTGGATGGGGAACCATGATCGCCGATTGAAAGCATATCAAGATTCCCGTCATTGTTCACATCAGCAAATTCAATCTCTGTTCTTCCACCGTCCCACGTCGGATTATTCAATCCCGTAGAGGATTCAACATAAGTTGGTATGTATTGGGCAAATGTAATTGAAGAAAAGATTAGACAGATATAGAAAATCTTTTCCATTTTATTCTTTCATTTTATTTATTAAACCTGATTGCTGTTTTTACTTTAGCAATACCATCTTCTTAGTCTCAACAAAAGAACCTGCTTAATTACACAAAGAATCATCTAACTCTTACTTGAAGTAACAGCACTAAAACTTGAGAATATTCTCTTTACACTTCTACTTTTACAATATGGACAAGCAAATGATTTCTTCTTCTCATATTCAGCCATAGCCAACTGAAGTGAAAAGTATTTCTTGCATTTATTACATTTGAATTCATAGGTA
>CBEPPX010000380.1:0-2752 GCA_965511205.1 uncultured Ignavibacteriales bacterium
TTTAGAAGTGAGCTAAACTCGCTCGCATCCAGAGTTTCAGTTTCTATTTTAGCAGTTTTATTTTTTATTACAACTGCATTCTCGCAAAGTAAATTTAATCTAGGTGCTTCATTTAATGTTAATTTTCCAGTAGGAGCTTTTAGTGATATTGCTAAAACGGGTATCGGCGGCTCTGTTCTGGGTGAATACGTTTTTACTGAAAAGATATCAGCAGTTATTTTAGGTTCATTTAATTCATACAGCAGCACCATACCAAGAATTGCTGCAGGTGGTTCGACTTATGATATTTCGTTAACATCAATACCAGTTATGGCTGGTGTAAGATATTATTTTCAACCGAATCTCTTCGCAACTATTGAAGCAGGAGTAAATTTTATAAGGGCAAGTGCAGATGTTTCAAACATTTATTCGAAGGAAAAATTATCAACAGATTATAGCAGCAAATTCAGCAGTGGAATTGGCGGTGGAATGAGATTTGATCTTTCTAAACAATCTGTTTTTGAATTTGCGGGTACTTTCAATTATGTGCAGGATAATTTTAGCACTATTTCTTTAAGTGCAACGGTAGTAATTTTATTAGGTAATCTCTAGGCTCGGATATTTCTCTCTTCTTTTTACAATTCAATTTATACTAAGGATTATTCTATTACCTTTGGCAGTATAATAGAAATCCCCTCACCTGAGGGGATAACTTTTTAATAATTGGTAAAATGAATTGAAGTTAGCTAATCATCATCCTCTTCTTCATCTTCATCTTCGAGTTCAAGATTATATCCCATCTGTTCGTATATAGCCAATTGATTATAGTAAACCCATTCCTCCTTAATTTTACCATTCTCTATTTTTGAAATACCAGATCCATTAAACGATACAGCCTTACCAGTAGCGGGCATGTCTTCACTTAGGGGACCGTCATTTGTTCCGGTTGCTCTAAACAACATCGCGAATCCATCCTTAAATTTCATAGGTTCCTCAAACGTAACTTTAAAATCCGGATAAGCATTGTAAACCCACTCAACAAATCCTTTTATTCCTTCCGGTCCGTTTGAATCACCTACATCTGCGTTATGCCTAACGCAATCTTCAGTATACAAAGTGTTTATAAGTTCCAGATCACCCCCATTCCACAATTGGGTGTAATTATCCATCAGACTTTGAAGTTCTGTATCGGTATATGTTCTCTCTTCCTGAGGTGTACAACCAATAAGCAAAACAATAGCTAAACCGAATAGAATAAAAATGAATTTTTTCATAACAAGCCTCCTATTATTAAAGAATATTTAATTATTAACGAGGTTGCTGCTCATTGAACAAGATAAGTATAGCAGAAGTTTTTTAAGACAGTGATTAGAGTAGAATATAACAAGACAACAATATTTTGAGCAGTAACTTATTATTGTTTAATGAATGTACATCTTCCCATTATAAATTGCAAGAAGGATGCAAACATAAATGGTAGAATTAATAAATCTTCTTTAGAAGAATAATAATTACAAAATTTTATCATCATTGTTAAACAATTATTGCTTGTTAATAATAAGATCTTTTAGCGAAGATATAAAAAAAGACCGCCATATAGACGGTCTTCTTAGCTTTCCCTCACCTACATTAGTTGTAGGTTGATTAATTTGCTAAATCGTGCATCTCCGATTTTGATTTATGTATAGTCATCAGTGATGACGCTACAAATACTACGAGTCCTAAAACAATAACACCAATTAATAAATAAAGTACCATAACATCCCTCAATTGTTTTTAATTGGAAGTATTCAATCACTATGCCAATAGACAAAAAGGTGAAAATGTTTGGTTTATTTAAGAATTACTAACTTTTCTTTACAATTTCTATATTTAATTATTGTATCTAAATGAAACTTAACAATCATTGTTGTTTCAAAACTAAATACTCTTTACAATCTCAATTTTATACAATTAAGTTTTAGAACATCATTCGCTAAGGTTCATCAGTAGCTTCCAACACTTCAAAAATTAAGACTCTATGCTGAATAAGAATTTCCACGTACCTGTTTTCATCAATGTAAAAATTAAGGCTATACTGCTCGTGGGTTGGAGTGAATATTTCGTTAGGCATAACTTTTAGTAATTCTGTTTCCTGGCCATACTGCCTGAATATTTTCCAAAGTATTTTAAATACTTTACCAACATTGCTTTGCAATGAGGTGCCCCAGTCTTTCTGAACTTTCACAACGCGGTTATTTTTGAAGTTTATAATTCCAACAGGCTTATCACTATCCTTATGAGATAGAAAAATATTGCCGGCATCATCCTCTAAATCCATGTAAACATTAAAATCAATCATATTTAGCAGCGTTTCTTTATCCATACCAAGTACAATATCCAACCCTGCCATGTGCATAGATTGCTGCTGTGCAATAGAAAATCCGGCAACTATTAAAAAGATTGAAATTAATTTCATTGGCACTCCATTTTAAGAAATTTACAGTTTACATTACTAAATAGTACTTTATTAAACATAGTAATATTATTTAATTAAATCACTAAACATATAGCTGTTAGGTAAAATGAAATATTATTCCCGGTCGATTTCAATTCCCAGCCAGTCTTCCAGAGCTGAATAAATTATTTCCTTTTCGTCGTTAGAAAAGCTGCTAATTCTTGTTCTGTGTGATCCACCTTCTTTAACCATTTTTATCGAATTTGTTTCTCCAGTTAATTCAACCGCGGCAGCAGACCAGGTATCATTTTCGCCATAAATAAATATCATGTTGTT